>JBAUTA010001558.1:0-2562 GCA_049581985.1 Kovacikia sp. | reverse complement strand
GCTCCAATCTTTGTTGTTGACTGCAATATTGAGGGCACCTCGGAGATCCTGAACAGGGATTGATGCAATGGGTGGCAATTTTGTCGTAGGGGATACTGGTTGAGTTTGATTTGAGCCAGAATCACCTTTCGGTTTCTGTCTGGTTTTGGGCGTTGCAGGGCTTTTAGGTATTGGAAAACTTTTTGGTGATATGGTAGGGCTGGGAACTGGACTAGGTTTGGGAGATGGCTTCAACCTAAACTCTTTCCCAGAGCGAATTTCGAGTATCCAAGTTCCTGGAGAAGTTTCAATCATTTGAAATGCCCCTGATGCTCCCTGGGATTTATCTGTTTTGACTTTGTTTGTCTTTTTATCGACCAGCACCTCGTCAGCACTTGCTCCACCAATAATTTGTCCCGCTCTGATTAGCTCACCATCGAAGGTCAGAAAACATTCACCTGTCGGTGGGTTTTTGGTAGATTTCATTGACACCCAGCCACTATCAGTCAGGGTGCCTGCTATGGCAGTTGTAATTGGCTTGACTGGCTTCTTGTTGAGAATATACGTTATTGTCCCAGTGAATTCATTGCCTGTTTGTGTGATTGTACTTTCAGTGCCCTGAATCAGACATGGTACAGGAGCGATCGCACTTGGCGTTGGAATACGATAAGCAGGAAAAATCTCTGAACGGTACTCAGGAGTCTGCCATAGAGATAAAAGATACGCTGCTACGATTCCTATAACTATTGGTGGTAAGACATGCGAGACAATTGGCAGCGGTGCCAGCAGTCCCAGATTATGGCGGGTAACATTTGCACCATCAACGTCTCCTAAAGACTCTCGGAGTGTTAATGCTTGTGTTAAGTAAGAACGGGCAGTACGGTTATCTCCCAAACACAACGCACGTGTACCCAATTGATGCAATGCCCAAGCTCCAGATCCCCACTCATTGAGTGCTTGTGAGGATTGAAGTTCCCATTGTAAAACTTGTTCCCAGGTGCCCCACAGTCCGTTAAATGCCAGTGCCCCCTCAAATCCTTGTCCCAGCTTAATCACGTCGGCATATCGACCAGACTCAAAAGCCCACTGCAAAATATTTGAAATGGCATCAGCATCTTGAAAGACTGCATCTGGTTCGATTTGCTTCTCATCCACCAATTGTTTGAAGTAGTCTAAAGCCGTTTTCCTCAGATGATTCAGTTCAGACTCTTGATTCAAGATTTCACCCATGTTGGAGGTCAATCTGTATTGAGACTCAGAGACTTGAATCAGGTCTTGTTGGCTTAGAGTATTCAGATACTCCTCAATTTTGGGGATTTCAACGGAATCAGCGCGGGAAATTGCAATCAGCAGTCCTACCCCTGCTACTCCTAGCACAGATAATAGTTTTAAGATGCGGCGGGCGGGTTCGGGTAGAGATTGGATTCTTCGCTGGGTGAGTGATATTGCAGACGGATCTTGCTTGATTGCAGCAGCAATGTCTTTCAATGATTGATTCTGATTGCGTGCAAGTTTGACGGCTTGCCGAATTTGCCAGGGATGACCGTTCAAAGTTTCTAACAGGCTCTTAGCAGCTTGGCGATCGTCTTCATCCGTCAGAAAGGTGCTCCATCTCTCTTCGCCTGTGAAAGCAGTCCGTTCTTCCAGAGTTAAAGGTCGTCCTACGGCTTGTTCTTGGGCAACCAGGTCAAGAATATCTTCTTCGGAAAATCCTTTTAGTTCCGTTGCCCGTTCACCTCGTTTAAAGCGATCGCCATCTTCCCAGGTAAAGACAAAGGCTGATTTTGGCATCGCCTGTCTTAATGCAATGATTTGAACCGCTGACAACTTCACATCGTCTAACAAAACCAAGATCTTTTTAGCTTGCAATGTGCTTTTGATTTTGTTGAGGCTGAACTTGATCCCGCGAATTTTCTCATTGAATCGGTAAAAAATCTCCTCAAGCAAGTCTGTTTCAGAGCAAAACCGCGTTGCTGCAAGGTGGACAACACCATCAGGAAAGTCAGACACAATTTCATGGTGGGCAAAATCCTCAAGCAGCATCGATTTCCCTACTCCGGGCTTACCGTAAAACCCAACGATCTTCTCTTTTCCTTCCCGTTTCAGGGCAAATGCGGCATCTTCCAGTTCTGCTTTGCGACCCAGTAAGTCAGGGCGCGGAGGCGGTAGGTTTAGCGGACTCTGAAGCGCGATTGGCTGAGGAATATCTTTATTGAAGGGGAGCGGATCGACTCTGACTCCTACTCGCGATAGGAAAGTAAACAGTCGTCTGCCAAAGATGATTTCTCCAATTGCCTTGGGAATCAGCGATCGCCAACGAGTATCTCGATAATGAAATCCGTCATGATTACTTTCGAGTCCATTCCAACGGTCAAAAATAACTTGTGTCGGAATTGCTTGACCTCCCAATGCGCGTAAAACATTCTGAATGAGCGGCATACTGCGCTCACTTTTGATTAACCCGCATACTTTAGATGTGCGTAAGTTGAGAAGTGGTGCTCCACTCAAGCCAGGTTGGATGTTTTCATCCCTAATGGTTAGCAAACGACCTTGATCAGTCGGTCCAACGCAAAGCGGATTGAC
>JBAUTA010001557.1:0-1766 GCA_049581985.1 Kovacikia sp. | reverse complement strand
ACCTGGCAGACTTCGTCCACCGCATCTTTCGGGGCACTGGCTACACCCTTCCCGATGGCACCAAAATTGAGTGCAACTCAAACGGAGGAGCTTTAGGGGATTGTGCTCTGTTGTGTAGCAGCCCAGCAGAATACAACACCAGCAACAACCCACGCTTGCCGCTGCTCCTGAGGCGACAACTGTTAGGCAATACTCTACCCATTGAAGTCTTTAATCCACGAGGACAAGACTTGACCGAAATTGAGGTTGTTGCCCAGTTTGGTGGGCTGCTTCTGGAATGCCTTGATCCAGGAGGATCGATCGAAGCAAATACCAGTGGGTTAAATGACAGTATCTCTAGTACCTTCACAGACTGGCGAGATGCAGCCGTCAATTTCGTCGGTTCCGCTAGCGCCCCAGCAGGGCTTTTGGAGTTTGCTCAAGGCTGGGCGTTGCGTGATCCACGAAGAGCCGGGTTTCGCTGGTCTCCAAACGTGCCTGTTCTAGAACTCATTTACGGACTCGTTCACTACTTTCCGTTTCTCCACGACGATCCAGAGGGACAGGTTTACCTGGAAGTATTCACCCGCCAAGTTTCAGCCTGCCAGCAGGTAGGCAGTTTCTCTGGAAGGGTTGTAACTGACCCAAATAAACCAGGTTTGTCAGAAGCTTCCATCAAAGAGCTATTGCGAAATTTTCTGGCACCGCTTGCCTCTGGCACGGTCAAAGTCAATGAGGATTTGATGGAAGCCTTCCCGCGCGATCGCCTCAGCATTCTCTCGATTCACCAGTCGAAAGGTTTGGAATTTCCCCTCATCATTGTTGATGTAGGCTCTGACTTTAAGACGAACCACCGTGCCCATCGCTTCAAGCGCTTTCCTGATCAGGAGGGAACGCCTCACCGGATGGAGGATTTGCTGCGTCCTCACACTGCCCTCAATGCACCCGGTCGAGGTGGGCGCGATCGCACATTTGACGACCTTTACCGTCAATTTTTTGTAGCCTATAGCCGTCCTCAAGAGGTTCTGCTTTTGATTGGGTTGAGTCCAACATTACCTGGAGGCACAGTTCCAAACGTGGCGACAGGTTGGAATCGCATGGGTAACTGTATTTGGCAAGGAAACTTTCCTTTCGTTGCGATTTGATTTTTTTACAAGTCTGTATAGATGTTTTGTTAACTCAAGCAACCCAAGGAAGGATAATGATGGCTGCATCAAACACTGAATCTAGTGAGCGAAGAGAAGCTGGTCAAAAAGTTTCGCTGATTAGAACCATCAAACGACTGATTCGAGCATATCCAGGTGGTCTAGGAATCATTAAAGAGCTAATCCAAAATGCTGATGATGCAGATGCGAGAACTGTCCAAATCACACTAGATCGGCGAAACTATAAAGTTGAACAACCTCCTGAGTCAGGAATGGGGGAATTTTTAGGACCATCACTTTTAGTCTTTAATGATGCAGTATTTAACGAGGAAAACTTTGAAAAGATCCAAGAGATTGGGGAGGGAAGCAAGCAAACAGATCCTACCAAAGCAGGACGCTTCGGATTAGGATTCAACTCTGTTTATCACATCACAGACTATCCTAGCGTTGTTTCTCTAGACAGAATCATATTCTTTGACCCACACAAGTCAGTATTTAAGCAGGGTGGAGCAGAATGGTCTTTGAACAGTAACGAAATTAAAGAGTTTCTTAAATTGTACGAGGCTGGACTAGCTACTGGCTGTCATCTTGAAAATTCAACTGTGTTTCGATTGCCGCTAAGATTGAAGCCTCAAGCAAACC
>JBAUTA010001556.1:0-5423 GCA_049581985.1 Kovacikia sp. | reverse complement strand
CAGTGGCAGCCAGTTGCATCAGGGAGACAGGATGGGGGGGGTGGGAGGGGGGGTGAGTAACGGTTGGATTTTGAATGTTGAATCTTGGGTTCTTCGCGTTGTCGCGTCTCCCTGCCTCCTCGTTTTCTCCTGCTTCTGCCTCCTGTCTTCTGCCTTCTGACTCGACTGCAATGCAGTCCGTCACCCTGGGCTTGCCCGAGGTCAGGGTACCTGTTTTGTCCAGGATGAGGGTATCCAGATGGTGAATCCGTTCCAACACATCGCCTCCCCGAATCAGCAGTCCCCGTTCTGCGCCGATCCCGGAACCCACCAAAATGGCAGTCGGAGTTGCTAACCCAAGGGCACAGGGGCAGGCAACCACAAGCACTGCGATCGCCAGCTTGAGACTGAGGAGAAAAGGAGAGGAGGGATGGGACAGGACGTGAGTCATGGCGTGAGCCATGGCGCTCCCATTGCCCATTTCCCCTTGTCCATAACCGATCAGCACCTCTGGGTAAAGATGCGTGCCAATGAAATACCAGAACAGGAAAGTGAGCGCGGCGATCGTCATGACGCCGTAGGTGAAGTATCCGGCAACGGTGTCCGCCAGAGCTTGAATGGGTGCTTTACGGGTTTGGGCGGCTTCCACCAGGGCGATAATTTGGGCCACCGTAGTCTCTTTTCCGGTACGGGTAGCCTGTAGGGCGATCGCCCCTGATTGATTCAGGGTGCCCGCCGCCACCAAATCTCCCGGTTGCTTGAGGACGGGCACCGATTCTCCAGTCAGCATCGACTCATCCACCGTTGTCTGACCGAAGACAACTTTTCCATCCACCGGAATTTTGTCCCCTGGAAGAACTTGTAGCCATTCCCCAATCCGGACGCGATCGGCGGGAATTTCAATCGAGGCATGGGGAATGAAGGAGACAGGAGAAGAGGTTGAATTGCCATTTTCACCCGCCAGCCCGCCGCTCTCATCCCTTTTGATCAAATGGGCGACCTTGGGTTGCAGCGCAAGCAAGGCATGAAAAGCAGCCGCAGCACGACTTCTGGCTTGCTGCTCCAATGTCCGCCCCAGGAGAATAAACCCGACCAGCATCACGGGCTCATCGAAAAAGCATTCCCACCCGAGTTGGGGAAGGAGGAGCGCAATCAGGCTGGTGGTATAGGCAGTGAGGGTTCCCAGACTAACCAGGGTATTCATATTAGGGGCACCGTGGCGGAGTCCCCGCCAGCCGTCGATTAGCATGGTGCGCCCCGGTCCCAGGAGGGCGATCGTAGCTAGCCCACAGTGAAACCAGATGTTGCTTAGTCCGGGGAGGGTGAATCCGCCTAGCTGTCCCAAATGCCCGATCGCAGACAGAACCAGAAGGAGAGAAGCGATCGCCAGTCGTCCAAGCTGCTGGCGCGATTCCGATCGTCGTCGTTCTGCTGGGTCAGCAATTTCAGCCGCCCCCTGCTCCCGATTAGCAACATCACCCTGGGGATAGCGGGGCTGGGACGGAAACCCTGCTTCCGTAAGGACTTCTGCCAAAACTTCAGGATTGACTGCCCCTGGCTTGCATTCCACCACCGCAACTTCCGTCACCAAGTTGACACAGGCTGAAAGAACCCCCGATTGGCGAGTCAACTGGTTTTCTACCGCTTTAACGCAACCCGCGCATTTCATTCCAGCGACGTCTAGGGCAATGGTTTCTGGAGAAGAGAAAGCAGCGATTGTCTCCGAGGTAAGTTGCATAGGTAGCAGAGATCAGGGATTAAAGGGCAGAATCCAGGGCAGAGAAAAGGCGAACAAAGACAGCAGGCAAATCACCGCCCTCTTAACCCTCCTCTTTGAGCGTAAATGAATTTTGAGGGAATCAGCCAAAGATAAAAGCTCAACGATGACGTATTTCTAGGATTTCTGATCCGGTCGCTGCTTCTGGTACCTGGAAGTTCCTTTCAGTTGCCCCCTCCAGTAGAGGTAAACCCAGTAGAGGCTGACCCCAACTTGAAACGGCAAAATGACCAGACTACTGGGCAAAAAGTGATTGTTCAGGCTGGAGTAGGCACTGAAAACAGACAATCCCCCGATCGCGAGAATCAACGTTAAAGCCAGCTTGTTGGGTTTGGGCATGATGCCAATCTCATACCAAATTTAAATAGCGAACAGGACGGATTGGGGACGGGGTGCAGGGGTGGAACCCCTGACTGGGGGTGAAGCCCCCACACCCCCATCTGCAACCTTCATTTTTCAAATTGGCATCACTTCGCACTCCCCAGCAAAATCAGACTGACCAACGTACCACTGTTCCATAGACTATGCAGCAGCATAGAAGCTAACAGGTTGCGAGATCGGGCATAAACAAAGCCCAAAACAATGCCCAGGATGGTCAACGGTAAAACTTCCGAGAGACTCAGGTGGGCGATGGCAAAAATCAGCGCACTGAGGGTGATCGCGCCCCAAATGGGGAGATAACGAGTGAGGGAGGGCAGCAGAAATCCCCGAAACAGGGTTTCCTCAAACAGAGGAGCCGCCACGGATGCGGTCAGGAAAAAGATAGCGAGGGCCCCATTGTCCTTTCCTTCCAGCGCGATCGGCAGAATTGGGTTACTCCCTCCCTGACCTTGCCAGACGGCCTGATTAATCAAGGAAACCAGAATCACTAGCGGTAACGCCGCCAGGTAGCCCCCCAGCCCCCACCAGAACCAGTTACCCCTCAAGGAAAAGCGAAACCAACCTTCCGGTAGGGGAACAAACTTCTGAATGGAAAGATAGAGCACCGTCAGCCCCCCCACTGCCAGAAGAATGTAATTGAACAGGATATAGACCGCCCTGGCCCGTTCACCTAACCCTGCCGGATTAAATCCAAAAACCGTTCGGACGATGTCTAAGATAAAGGGAAACAGAATCTGTCCTACCAGAAAAAAACCGACGACCAGCACTTGCCAGACAATTTCCCCATCCCAGGGCACGGACCAGGGCGGAATCCCTTCCGGTGCGAGGAGAGATCGCTTGCGCTGTAACAGCCATTGACCTCCCAGGAACAGCAACAGCCCGACGCCAATCAGACAACCCAACACTGGAATCCCCCCGACGATCGCCAGCCGCTGGAAGGACTGCTTTGCGATCCGTTGTTCCTCCACCTGGAGTTCTGCCAGGGCATTTTGTTTCTGCTGAAGTTTATAAAGCTGAGCTAACCCGCGGTAACGAAACCAGCCATCCAGATTTTTTTTGAGCCGCGATTCCGCATCCGGAAATAGCTGGGGTGGATCACTCCAAAGCCCCGTTAGAACGCCTGCCGTCTTACTGAGCGGTTCCAGCTTGGTCTGGGCGTCTGCCTGCTGAATGGCACTTGTCCAAATGGTTTGAGCCTGGCTTCCCTTTCCTTGAGCTGCTTGCAAAATGCCCAGCCTTACATCCACTTCAACCAATAGCTGTTTCAGCTTGAGGGTAGAGGTTTCCAGGGTAACAGATGCGGTCGAGGAAGATTTGCCTGAAGCTTGGGTGCGTTTCAGATTTTTTTGAACAGAATCCCGAAAGGTTTGATAAGCTTCGGTTCCTGCCTTGAGCGGCTCGCCCCCCAGCAACGCTTTGCTAGAAGCGGCTAAATTCGCATCAGACGGTTGCCACTCCGACGCCTGCAGGACGAGATTTGTCTGGTACAGTTCCAAGCGACTCTGAAACTGGGGCTGACTAAAGCTTTGCCACAACCCCAAACCGATGAAGGTTGCGACCAACGCTGTCAAGACGATTAGAAATAACCGTTTCAATGTCATAACCCTTTCCACAAGTACCGCTAAGACTGACTGGCATTATGACATTAAGTCGGTAGCCCTAATTAACTGTAGCAAGTCGGAGGTGAAGGCCATCAGGAGGATAAACTTCATTAGCGCAGTACAGACAGTTTATAAATGGCAACCCCCGAACAGGTTAGAATTCTTCATGATTATCCTGAACGCTTATCCCTAATCCCACTGGAGGCAAACCGTTGACTACCCGTATTATTCTCGTTCGCCACGGCGAAAGCAGCTTTAACGTTGAACGTAGAGTACAGGGGCATTGGGACAAATCGACCCTAACCGAAGCGGGTCGGGCATCGGCACTTCAAGTGGGGGCTGCCCTCAGCGATTTGCAGTTTGACGCGGTTTATAGCAGTCCCCTGAGCCGCGCGAAGGACACCGCAACCCTCATCCTATCCAGCCTCAAGGTCCAGCCTGCGACACCCCTCCAGACCACCGATTATTTGAAGGAAATTAATCTGGCGCTGTGGGAAGGACTTCTGTTTACAGAGGTCGAGGCAAAATATCCGGAGGCCTATCACAACTGGAAATACGCGCCTGACCAAATTCGGATGGAGATTCCAGGACCCGATGGGCAACCCGTAAATTTTTATCCGGTTCCTGCCCTGTATGAACAGGCAAAAAATTTCTGGAAGGATTTATTACCCCGGCACCTCGGACAAACGATTCTCCTGGTGGGGCACAGTGGCATTAACCGTGCTTTGATTAGCACGGCAATCGGGTTAGATTGCGATCGCTACCAATCCTTTCATATTTCCAACTGCGGCATCAGTGTGTTGAATTTTGCCGGAGGGTGGGGTGACCCGGTGCAACTAGAATCCCTCAACCTGACCGCTCATCTGGGCCAACCCATCCCCAAACCCAAATCCGGGTTTAAGGGATCTCGGCTGCTGCTGGTGCGGCATGGGGAAACCGATTGGAATCGGCAGCAGCGCTTTCAAGGGCAAATTGATGTGCCCCTCAATCAAAATGGGCGGGCCCAGTCCCAACAAGCTTCAGAGTTTCTGAAACCCATTCCGATCGACTACGCCGTTAGCAGTCCCATGCTTCGCCCCAAGGAAACCGCAGAAATAATTCTGAAATACCATCCTGACGTAACCCTGGATCTGGAGGATAACCTAAAGGAGATCAGCCACGGACTGTGGGAAGGAAAGCTTGAGGCTGAAATTGAACAGTCCTACCCTGGTACGCTGGAGCAGTGGCAACGATCGCCCGAAACCGTGCAAATGCCTGAGGGGGAAAATCTGCACCAGGTTTGGGAGCGGGCCATTGCCGCCTGGGATGGGATTGTGCAAACTGCCCGCGATCGGGCCGAACCGGGAACAACCCTGGTGGTTGCCCATGACGCTGTCAACAAGGCGATCCTATGCTACGTGCTGGGATTAGGTCCAGAGCACTTTTGGACTTTCAAACAAGGCAATGGAGCCGTTAGCGTCATTGATTATCCCCAATCAGAGGAACACCCCATCCTGAACGCGATGAATATTACCACCCACCTGGGCAGCGTTCTGGATAAAACCGCCGCAGGGGCGCTTTAGAAGAAAGGCGGCAGGGGGTGAGGGGCGTGCCCAGGGGTGGGGGTTATTTTTTCCTTGATTCTTTTCCTGCAACCTGCAATCCACCACCTCAACCATGACCAGCGAATTACTACACCAGGTACG
>JBAUTA010001555.1:0-7294 GCA_049581985.1 Kovacikia sp. | reverse complement strand
TCATCGCCCCTGCGCTGGTGCCACCCAGGCCGCCACCCCGCGCCTGCACCGACTTCACCGCTGCCTCAAGTCCAGTGCGGTTGAAATTTCGCACATAGTTACATTGGTCGCCTCCAGCAAAGAAAATTACCTCCGCCTGGCGAATACGATCGACCACATCCGGCTGATTGGCCTCTTCCCGCCTACCAATCACAAAGGTTTCGACCGAATCAACCCCATTCATCTCCATAATGGGCTGATTGTAAGCATCGTCGTCGCTGGGATCGCTATCAGGAGAGCGAATCACCACCACATCCACTTTGGTAGCACAATTGCCACAGCCCCTCACCTGGTTGATCATCCACTGAAGGGCTGGATCAACATCCCGTCCGCCACCGCCTAAATCATAAACCTTGGCCGATAGCGGTGAATTGACATCCGCAGCGTTACCTGCCAAATAACGCATGGCAGTTGCTTCAGCCGCTGGGGGAAAAGTCGCGATCGCCAGCCCCAGGGTCAGAATGATTGCCCCCAGGAATTTTACCAGGAACTTAAAGCGGTTCGACAGGAAATAGACCTCTTTTATAGCTGTAGCCATAGGATATTTCTCCTGACTCTGCGGATGGAAACTCGCCACGTTATTTCGCCTCTAATAAGATGGATAGCAGTCCTAAATCAGTTGTGGGTTTAAGCAGCTTTGTGAGCAAGGATTCCCCCTTGGCTGACTGACAAATCTTCGGCTTGCCTCTCACAGTACGCCAGGAAATGAATTGCCTGGATTATAACTAAAGTCCTCTCAAAAGAACTGACCAGGGATTTCAGTCCACTTGAATGACTTCTGCTATTAGCCCCAAAATTAATTTCTGGGCAATAAGGAACGAAGCAATAAGGTTTTCAGAACTTTTGTCAGTCAAGCAGGAATCCCCCTGGAATCCTTGCTTACAATCCAAATAAGATCCCTATCGTCATCTATTTTTATTTTTGAGAAGCAATTTCTATGGAATCCTTTCCAAAAAATCCCTCTATTCTCCACCCATAATTCAAGACTTTTATCAAGTCGCTGGATGCAATTAAGCTAAAGCTAATTTCGGGGGCGGAGGAGGGTGGCACCTGTCATGCATGTGAGCTTCAATGTGCTTCGATGTAATGAATCACATCCCTCAGGGTATTCAGCTTGCCATAATCCCCTTCGGGAATTTCGACACCGAAAGACTCATTAATTCCGATCATGAAATTGAGGAAGTCAAAGGAGTCAATTCCCAGGCTTTGGCGAATATCTTCCTCCTCTTCCAGAGCCTCCAAATCGGCTTCAGGAGCAATGGTTCTCAGGAGATGGAAAAGGGTTTCCTTAGTTTGTGCGGAATGGGTACTCATCATTTACTTGAATTAGGTTACTAAAGAGCTTTAGGAAAGGATCTTGACCAGGAATTCAGAGTTTTCAATTGGGATTAAAAACGTCGAGATCTGGGGAGGATGAACTCGTTAAAGGGTTTCAATCGCCTGGAGCTGAGCGTTGACAGCCTGCAAAAATCTTGCGCCAATGATGCCATCGGTAGCCCGATGATCGCCTGCCAGAGTTGCTGTCATCACCGGACGAACATCCAGCATGCCCCGCTCTGCCCAGGGTTGTTCGGTAATCTTGCCAAACCCGACCAGAGCCACCTGGGGCGGATAGATCACCCCAAACACCTTTTCCACACCAATGTCGCCCAAACTGGTCAGGGTAATGGTGGCATCGGTCAGCTCAGAACTCCGCAAGCGTCCGCCACGGGTGCGTTCAATTAAGTCCCGCATCGCTGCCATTAGCTCATCCAGACTCTTCAGATCCGCGTGATGAATGGCGGGAGTGACCAGCCCACCCTGGCGCAGGGAAATGGCAAAACCAATATGGATCGATTCCTGCACCTGAAGCTGATCCTCAATCCAATACCCATTGAGGGCCGGAACTTCCACCAGGGCTTTTGCCGTTGCTTTGATTAGCAGCACCACAGGCAAGATGCGCTCGCGAATCGATCGCTTCTGGTTTTCTGCCTCCAGCCATTGCAGCGGATGGCTCATATCAATCGGAGTTTCCAGGTAATAGTGGGGAATCTCTCGATTTGAACGCGCCATCGCCGCCGCGATCGCCCGTCGCATGCCTGTCTGAAACTCGCTAGAGGAGGGCAACCGAACAGTGGAGGGGGCTGCTGGCGTTTCTACCTGCATCGGTAAGGCGGCGGCGGCTTGCCGCACATCCCGTTCCTGAATTGCCCCCTCTGGTCCTGTGCCCTTAACCTGATTCAGATCGACCCCCAGTTCTGTCGCCAACTTGCGAGCGATCGGGGAAACTCGTAGCCGTTTCTCATTTGCCATCGTGGGTGTTGGAGCAACGGGAACTTTTACGGGAGGTTGGGCGTTCTCCGCCAATGGTTCCCCTGGGGTTGCTTCCTGGCTGGGAACTGCTGCTCTGGTAGTGCCTCTGGCAACGTCTCTGGCAACGTCTTTGGTAGCGTCTCTGGCAGCTTCTTGAGTAGCGTCTCTGGCAACTTCTTTGGCAACTTCTTTGGCAACTTCTTTAGTAACTTCTTTGGCAACGTCTTTAGGAACTTCTTTAGGAACTTCTTTGGCAACGTCTTTGGCAACTTCGGACTGAATCTTTGCCATCACCGTTCCCACCGGAACTTCCGTATCTGGCTTCAGCAACAGTTGATCCACAATGCAGTCTTCAAAGACCTCAATTTCCATGATGCCTTTATCGGTTTCCACATCGGCGATGATGTCACCCCGCTTCAGGCGATCGCCCGGCTTAACGTGCCATTCGACCAATGTGCCCGTCTTCATATCCGCACCCAGGCTAGGCATACAGAAATCAGCCATGGCTTGTCACCATCCTTTTCACGGTTTCGACGATCGTGGCAGGTTGGGGCAGGGCAGCTTGCTCCAGATGCCCGGCATAGGGTATCGGCACTTCAGCAGCGCAGATCCGCTCGACACAGGCATCCAGGTGATAGAAGGCTTTTTCCATGATGCGGGCGCTAATTTCGGCTGAGATGCTGCCACTCCGCCAACCCTCATCAATGATGACAGCCCGGTGGGTCTTGGCGACGGAGCTGAGAAAGGTTGCCTCATCCAGGGGGCGCAGGGTACGCAGATCAATGACCTCAGCTTCAATCCCCGCTTGAGCTAAGGTTTCTGCGGCCTCTAGCGCTTTGAACAGGCTGGCACCATAGCTGATCAGAGTGACATCGCTTCCCTCACGGCGGACTTTGGCACGATCGATGTCCACAGGTTCCAGGTTGACTGGCAGATCCCCTTCCATTGTATATAGCAGCGTGTTCTCAAAGATCAGCACCGGATCGGGGTCTTCCAGGGCAGTCCAGAGAATGCCCCGCGCATCCTCTAACACTGCTGGGGTAAGTACTTTAATGCCGGGAATGTGGGCATACCAGCCCTCCAGACTGTGGGAATGCTGTGCTGCCAATTGTTTACCGCCGCCCGTTCCCATACGGATGACGATCGGCACATTAAATAGTCCCCCCGACATGTGCAGATACGTCGCCGCCGTATTAAGAATCTGATCTGCTGCCAGCAGGCTAAAGTTGACCGTCATGACCTCCACAATCGGGCGCAGTCCCCCCAGGGCGGCTCCAATCCCGGCTCCGGTAAAGCCCGACTCACACAGGGGGGTATCCATAACGCGATCGCTGCCAAACTCCTGTAGCAGCCCCTTACTCACGCCAAATGCACCACCGTAGCGCCCCACATCTTCCCCCATTAAAAACACCCGATCGTCCTTGCGCATGGCTTCCCGCATGGCTTCCCGAATGGCTTCCCGGTAGGTGAGGTGAACGGTTTGGACTTCCTTGATAGCGGTGTTCATGGTGCAGTTCCTCGCTCGGAATAGACAAACCGGGTCAAGTCTTCCACAGGCTCCCAAAGGCAGGTTTCGGCATAGGCGATCGCGCTGGCAATTTCGCGGTCAACTTCCTGGTTGAGATGGTTCCATTCGGTGTCGCCTAGCAATCCCTCGGCTTGCATCGTTTTGAAGAGGGCATCGATCGGGCAGCGTTCCCGCCATTGCTCGACCTCTGCCTTGTCCCGGTAGAATTCAGGATCAAACATGGAATGGGCTCGGAAACGATAGGTGACGCATTCCAGGAAGAAGGGTTTTGCCTGACTCCGGATAATGCCCACTGCTTTATCTGCCGCTGCCTCCACCGCTAACACATCCATGCCATCGACCGACAGGTTATCGATGCCGTAATTATTGGCTTTCTGAGCCAGATTGATGTTTGAGTGGGAATATTTTAAGGCCGTGCCCATCGCATACTGGTTGTTTTCACAAACAAACAGCACCGGAACCTGCCACAAAGCCGCCAGATTCATCGCCTCATGGAATTCTCCTTCCGCCGCTGCTCCGTCGCCAAAAAAGCAGCAGGTGACCCGCTGAAGACCCAGTTTTTTGTCCGCGAGAGCCAGTCCTACGGCCAGGGGTAACCCTCCACCCACGATCGCATTGCCGCCATAAAAGCGCTTCTCCCTGTCGAACAGGTGCATCGACCCACCGCGACCACGACAGCAGCCGCCCTGCTTGCCATACATTTCTGCCATCACGGTGGTCATGGGGATGCCCCAGGCTAGAGCCTGACCATGTTCCCGGTAGGTAGCGACGATCGCATCACCCTCCTGTAATGCCTGCATGACCCCTACGGCTACGGCTTCTTCGCCATTGTAGAGGTGCAGGAAGCCACGAATTTTAGCAGCGCTATACAATTCGGCACACTTATCTTCAAAGCGGCGAATCCGCAGCATTTGCCGCAGCAGTTCGAGCAGATGTTGGGAGGAAGGACTCTGGACAGATTCCGGCTTAACCGCACTTTTCCTTTTCATCTAATCCGTCTCCAATGTGGACAAATCCCCTTCGGGCAATCCCAGTTCCCGCGCCTTCAGCAACCGTCGCATAATCTTGCCGCTGCGGGTTTTGGGCAGACTATCCTGGAATTCCAATTCCTTCGGTGCGATCGCCGCACCAAGTTTCTGACGGGCAAAGCCAATCAGTTCTAGCTTCAAGCCTTCACTGGGTAGGTAGTCCGGCTTGACTGTCACGAACGCTTTCACCAGTTCTCCAATCACGGGGTTGGGTTTTCCAATCACGCCAGCTTCTACCACCGCAGGATGTTCCATTAGGGCACTTTCCACTTCAAATGGCCCTACCATGTGCCCGGAGGTCTTGATGATGTCATCTTCTCGCCCAACGAACCAGAAGTAGCCATCGGCATCTCGCATTGCCAGATCGCCCGTAATATACCAGTCTCCAACAAAGCACTTCTGGTAACGGGCATCTTCGTGCAGATAGCCGCGAAACATGGAGTGCCAGCCTGGTTTAAGGGCCAGGTCGCCATCTACACCGGGTTTGTCGATGACCTCAACGGTGCCATCTGCCTGTCGTCGTACGATCGCCGCTGTAATGCCTGGCACGGGACGCCCCATCGAGCCAGGACGAATCTCCATCGTGGCATAGTTGGCTATCATAATGCCGCCCGTTTCCGTCTGCCACCAGTTGTCGTGGATCGGCAATCCCAGTTTCTCCTCACCCCACACTACCGCCTCAGGATTAAGCGGTTCCCCAACACTGAGAACCAAACGCAGATGGCTTAAATCGTATTGGGATTTGGGATAGCCATGCATGCGCATCAACCGCCGAATTGCGGTCGGAGCCGTATACCAAACAGACACATCCTGGGTTTCTAAAATCTGATACCACCGATCGGCATCAAACTCGGCTTCATCCACAATGCTCGTCACCCCATGGGTGAGCGGCGCAATAATGCCATAGGAGGTGCCCGTCACCCAACCCGGATCGGCAGTACACCAAAAGATATCATTGGGATGCAAGTCCAGCACGTATTTGGCCGTCATATAGTGCTGGTAAACCGCTTTGTGGACATGGATCGCGCCCTTGGGCATACCAGTTGTGCCACTGGTGAAGTGTAACAATGCCATGTCTTCCGGATCCGTAGGCACGATCGCAAACTCGATTGATGCCTCCGCCATCAGCTTTGGCAATGACCAAATCCCTTCACCGGCATGGTTTTCCGCATCTGCCAAGAAAATGTGTTGCAAGTTGGGTAACCGATCGCGCAACTGCGCCACCTTTTGTTTATAAAGCAGTTGCGTAGTGACCAATACCCTGGCATCGCCCCGATCCATCCGTTGAAACACGGGTTCCGGACCGAAAGCCGAAAACATCGGACAAAACACACTGCCGTTTTTTAAGCTGCCCAATGCGGCAATGTAGAGGGCGGGGATGCGTCCAGCTAAGACAAAGACGCGATCGCCTTTCCCAACTCCAAGCTGGTTCAACACGTTGGCAAACTGGTTGGTTTGCTGCTTGAGATCCGTATAGGTAAAGTCTGTGATCTTCCAATCCTTGTCAATAAATCGGAGCGCCGTCTGCTGCCCCCGGTTCCCCTCCACATGACGGTCGATCGCAATATCAGCAATGTTCAATCCCTGACTCTGGCGCGATCCACGCAGTTCATCCTCTAAAGATGCCCAGGAAAATGTTCGCTGCGTCTTGTCATAGTCCAACAGGTTAGGCTTTACAAGCCAATGCCCCTGTGATTTTTCAATGGGCTTCCAATCCATTGGTAAACCTCTGGGTAAATCTCTAATTTTCAACTCGGTTTCTTAATTAGTTTGCAGGCACGTAACTGGGTGCAATTAATATTTTTTTCACCCTCCCGCCCCCTCGTCATCCTGTCTTTCCTGGCACTACCAGCTCACGATTAATCCCATCAATTTTCGAGAAGGCTCGAATTGATCGGAGACATCCTCACCATTCAGTAGTGCTTAGTAATGTTTTGATGTAAAAAGGGAGGAATTAAAACTGACTGATTTCAAGCTGGCTTGAAGCGATCTCACCCTAACCAAAAAACGAAATATAACTAAAACAACTCGTATACCTTGGGTTCAGGATAACTCCTGAAAATGAGGAAGTTGTGAGGACAGCAACCCCCTTAAATTATATTAACCTTGCGATTCTTTACAAAGTCGGAGTGCTCACAACTTCCTCATACTATTTTTCTAGGGTTAGGATAGGAGTTAGTATCCGGCAAGACTTGGTGCGAAGGAGCCGTTGAGAAATGACTTCACAGCCTCACCAAACTGTTTCATTCTACTGTTTGACTAAACTGTTTGACTAAACTGTTTGACTAAACTGCTTGACTAAACTATTTGATCAAACAACTTAACTAAACTACTTGATCAATAGTTGATCAAATTGATTCAAACAATAGGATTCTGCTGACATCCGTATAACGGATCACTGCCAGGT
>JBAUTA010001554.1:0-1824 GCA_049581985.1 Kovacikia sp. | reverse complement strand
ATCATGTCATTCCTCGCTGCAACCTATACCGCGAATACTTTAGCCGGGTATTGACGTGAAAATCAATAGAGAGTAAATCGCCCAGAGTATCCAGAAAATACTCAGGAAGATACTCACATAAAGCCCTGGTAGTCTTTTTTAGTAAAGGACAGGGAAAAACATTGCACTCTTAACAACTTGCTTGCCCTAAACGAATTTGTTCGTTGTAATAATGGATAAAATGCCAAATTGCACTAATGTGATTAGCCAGTTTCTTGGAAAACGATAAGGTCTGTCTCACCAACCGCGACACTCGTTGTCGTAAGGTGTTGTTAAATCGTTCAATATAACTGGTCAAGCCCGTTTCTTTGCCTACCGCACAGTGTCGCTGGCTCGGTAAGACTGACTTGTAGGCTTCCCAATGGTCGGTATAAACCATCGCACATTGTCGATACACCGCTGGCATTGATTGCCACAACCCCAAAGCCGAATCTTTGGAACGATCACCAATGTGACAACCGACAATCTCACGAGTCCTGACATCAAGCGCCAGCCACACCCATTGCTTGTTACCTTTATCATCGACAAAGGACCACAATTCATCCATTTGCACTGTTAACGCTCCTTTCGACTTGGGCGTTACCTGTACTTGGCGCGGCACCTTCTCGTAGCATTGGTTGACGTACCCTTGTAACCAGGACTCTGACAACTTCAGCACACGAGCGATACCAGCCAACGGAATCTTTTCTAACAGCAAGCGGTCAATCATCACAGTGCTGTCTGCTTCCCGGCGTTTCCACTGGGGATTTTCCACAAACTGGCGACCACAATCACGGCATTTATAGTTCTGTTTGCCCCGGCGAGTGGCACCATTTCTCATGATGTCTTCTGAGCCACAGTTGGGACAACGCAGAAAAGGAGGAATGTTTGACATAGGACACGGAAAATAGCAATCATTCTCTATTTTATCTGTCCTTTACGAAAAGGCACTACCCTTTGATCATGGTTCCTCGTTTCAAAGGTTACTTTTGAGCCGCCGCAATTGGCTCACCCAAAATTTTAGTAAACCGTTCAATATAAAAGCTAGTTGGATTGGCAACCGCTTGAGTCGAAGGACGATCGCGCAACTCATTCCACCAGGCTTGCAACCGTGGTGTTTCAGCCGGTAAGGTAAACTTGCGGAAATGCTCCAATAGTGGCAGACGTTCAAACCAGAGATAAAAACTGATATCCACCAAGCTCAGTTTCTCCCAACCAGTAAGGACCATCACCAGACAATTTTCCTAAGCCTTCCTGCTCTAAATACAGCAGTGACTCCAGAAATTCGCGTCGTCCCTGTTCTTGTTCCTGACTGTCTTTACCGCGTAGAAACTTGTTAAACGCTGGAACGAGACGTGTATTGGCATAGTCTATCCAGATCCGCGCGATCGCCTTCTCAGCCGGATCAGGGGGTAACAAGGGCGGTTCTGGAAACACCTCTTCCAAATATTCATTGATGATGGCAGATTCATAGAGTTCGATCGCGCCAAGCTGGATGCGGGCACGGTTGCCAGAGTTCTGCCCCTGACCGAGATCCTGACCCATCTGATTCAGTCGGAACATCGCCTGTTATGGCATTCATACTCGATCGGAATGATTGCGGCTGATTACCGGGCGATTCAGATCCATCTTGACGATGCCGAAACGCCTACGATAGGGGCTTGGCGTTTAAAGTTTATTTAAAGCATCAATAAAGTATCAATTGTTGACTTGACACACCTCGAAACATTCTTAAACTGGCAGAAAGGTGGACTAATTTCAGCAATTTTGCCCTTGTCTACCTTGCTCATCGGTGCGCTAATCCTA
>JBAUTA010001553.1:0-11932 GCA_049581985.1 Kovacikia sp. | reverse complement strand
ATCGTGGCTGACTCGAAGAAAGTATCAATCTACACTTCAGTATCCCGCTGGGATTTTCCGGTTTCAGTTGGTAGACCAAAACGAAAGTTTTGGAGGAGGAGTGGGGGTGGGTTCCCACTCCCCCTGTTGCAAAATTGATGATTTGCAACACTAGTAGACCAAAACGAAAGTTTTGAAAGGGGTGAAGGGGTGGAACCCCTTCTGGGGGCGAAGCCCCCAAACCCCCATGTTGCAAAATTTAGTGTTTGCAACACTAGTTTCGATGATTATTGCTATAGCGCACCCTTGCCCCGGCCCATTGCAGCTTTTCCCGGAGGGTCTGGTAATAGGAATAATTATCCTTCAAAATAATGAACTGTGCCTGACAGTCGGCATTGCGAATATCAACCCGTTGTCCCGGCCAAATAGAAGTTGCCAGCACGCCATCCATCCAGAGTTTTGTGCTCAGGTCATTATCCATGAGGGGCCAGATGCTCACAACTGAGCCAGGAGGCAGGACGATCGGACGGCTAGAAAGGCTTAAGGGGCAAATAGGAGTGACTGTAATAGCGTCCATGCCAGGATGGATAATGGGGCCATTGGCTGCCACTGTGTAACAGGTTGAACCGGTTGGAGTAGCGACAATCAACCCATCCCCCTGGTACTGGTCTACAATCTCGCCATCGATTTCCATTTCCAAAATCGAGGTGATCATGCGATCGGCGGAGGCTGGTTTAATACACATTTCGTTTAAAGCCAGGTAGCGATCGCTGATTGGCTCCAGATTCGTGCGATTCCCCTCAAATACCGAAGCTTGCAACATCATCCGTTGTTGTACCGCAAAGTGATCGGTCAGCAGACGCTCCCACACCTGTTCAGTGTCGTTGAACATGTCAGAGGATTCCGTCAAAAACCCCAGGTGTCCACCGATGTTGACCGCTAATATGGGGATATTGTCTTCCGCCAGGTTGCGGGCTGCGCTGAGGGCTGTTCCATCTCCACCCAGGATGATCGCCAGGTCTATCGACTGCGTTACAGAAGCCAGAAAAACCGGATAGGGGTTATCCTTAGGACCACTTGGCCCCATCAGAACCCGACAGCTCCGCTGCTCCAATTGTCGGGCACATTTTTCTGCCCAGCGCTGGCTCAGCCTATCTCCTGCTTTGTGGGCAATAATAACCTGCTTCAGTTGCACAGTTGTAAAGCGTTGTTGGTGATAAACAACCCGTTGTTAGTTGACTAACAACCCCGCCTTCCAACTATAGCCGTAGCCATATTGGTTAGGACGGGGTGCAGGGGTGAAACCCTTGGCTGGGGCACGGCCCCCACTTCCCCTTAAATCCTCTGTCCTAATCAAACTGGCGATAGCTATAATACTCAAGCTGAGATTACCATTTAAGCAGGTTAAATTGTTCCATATCCACCGTATCGCGATTACGGTAAATAGCCAGCACGATCGCCAGCCCGACAGCCGCCTCAGCCGCCGCGATCGCAATTACAAAGGTGGTGAAAACCTGACCTTTCACATCTTCTCCATCCAAAAAGTTGGAAAACGCCATCAGGTTAATATTGACAGCATTCAGCATCAACTCGATTGACATCAACACTCGCACGGCATTACGGCTGGTAATTAGCCCATATATACCAATACAGAATAATGCAGCTGCCAAAATCAAATAGTATTGCAGGGGCATGGGAATTTCTCTTCGCGTTATCTCTATTGACTATTGATCAATTACTAAATAGCCGGGTGCAATTAAACGAAAGATGATTTGGGGGAGAAGGGGTTGAGCCGCTTGAAAACCACTCAGTCAAACCCAGACAGCTTAGCCAAACGGTTATCCTTGTAGGGAATGCCCCACTCCCCTGCTGATCAGGCATGACGCCTATCTAATGATCGGTTGCGGGTGAGATCAGTTGCGGGTTTCATCTCGACCCTTTGAGCCTGCCGAAACCAGTTCCCGGGGTCGCTCAGCTAAAGTCAGAAATGGCTGCTGAACAGGACCCAAGGGTTGCTCAGAGATGAACTCACGCCGCGCTAGAACCACCGCACCAATCAATGCCATTAGCAGAAGCACAGACGCTAGTTCAAAAGGCAAAAGAAAGTCAGTAAAAAAATGTTTGCCAATGGTTACGATCGCGGCGTTTCCAGCGATCGCCCCGGTTGAAAACGACCAGGGCGTTACTATTACCATTGTGCTCAACAACGCAAAAAGGCCAGCACAAACCAGACCTGTTGCCACTTTGCGAATCCATGCTTGAGGTAGGGGCACAAAATCCTGCTGCTTATTCACCAGCATGATGGCAAATAAAATCAGCACATTCACCGCTCCAACGTAGATCAGAACCTGAGCGGTTGCCACAAAGTCTGCATTCAGCAGCAGGTAAAGTCCAGCGATGCTCAGGAATACACCTCCCAGCAAAAAAGCAGAATAGACGACGCTGGGAATCAAAACCACTCCCAGCGCTGCTCCAATCATCATTAGAGATAACAGAACAAATGAAACAAGTTGAACGCCTTCAGCCAAATCCACGTTAATTAAACTCCCTGTTTGGTTTTGGGTTTTGAATTTTGAGCCATGAGGTTTAAATGAGCGGTCAATTCCAACGCAGGACGCAGAACTTATTCCTCCGTTGTCTCCAAAATTTCCTCAGGGCGCAAACCAGCCCGTTGGGCGTTGGCTGGCAAGTCATGGGGATCGGTAATGCCCTTGGGTAGATAGGCTAATTCCCGTAATGGAGTCACCATCGGGTCATCGGTCACCTTGTAGGGCAATCGTCCCAAAGCCACACTATCGTAGTTCAGCTCGTGGCGATCGTAGGTGGAGAGTTCGTATTCTTCCGTCATCGACAAACAGTTTGTGGGGCAATACTCCACACAGTTACCGCAAAAAATACAAACTCCAAAATCAATGCTGTAGTGCTTGAGGGTTTTCTTCTTCGTCTCCGAATTAAATTCCCAATCCACCACAGGTAAATTGATTGGACAAACCCTGACACAGACCTCACAGGAAATACACTTATCAAACTCGAAGTGAATCCGTCCGCGAAACCGCTCCGAAGGGATGAGCTTTTCGTAAGGGTACTGAACTGTAATCGGTCGCCGTTGCATATGATCAAACGTGACTGACAGCCCCTGCCCAATATATTTAGCTGCCTGGACAGTTTCCTTCGTGTAGTCGGCAACTTGCTTAAGAAATTTCAACATAGAAACACTCTCTAAAAGGATAAAGAATAAAGGATGGGGATAAAGAGTTTTAGCCTTTAGCCTGCATCCTTTACCCCTGCAAATCAACCACCAAATGCCACTGGAAATGCCAGCTTCAGGCCAGCGGTTAGCAGAAGGTTTACTAAGGAAACGGGTAAGAGAAACTTCCAGCCTAAGTCTAGCAACTGGTCAATCCGGACGCGGGGAACAGTCCAGCGCATGAGGATAGCCAGAAAGACCAAAAAATAGGTTTTCAGGAGCGTCATCGTAATTCCCACAGAAGCCGTTACCAGCTGGAAAATGGGGTTTGACTCATCCACCCCTAACCAACCAGCCAGCGTATCTAGAGGAATTGGAGATTCCCATCCACCCAAATAAAGAATAGAAACCATCAATGCCGAGAGGACCAGATTGACATAGGAACCCAGATAAAAGAGGGCAAACTTCATACCAGAGTACTCAGTTTGGTAGCCCGCCACCAGTTCTTCTTCCGCCTCTGGTAAGTCAAAGGGAATCCGTTCACACTCTGCCAGGGCTGCAATCCAGAAGATCAGAAATCCAATTGGCTGTCGCCAGACATTCCACCCTAAAATTCCATAACCAGTCTGTTGATCCACAATATCAACGGTGCTAAGCGAGTTAGACATCATCGCGATCGCCAGCACCGACAGGGCTAAGGGAATTTCATAGCTAATGGACTGGGCTGCTGCTCGCAATCCGCCCAGCAATGAATACTTGTTGTTCGAGGCATATCCCGACATCAATAGCCCGATCGGCGTCACACTCGATAAAGCAATCCATAGAAACACCCCCATCCCTACATTCGAGATCACCAGATTTTGCCCAAACGGCACAATCATGTAGGACAGAAAGACGGGAATTACAACAAGAACTGGACCAAGCGTAAACAGAATCGGGTCAGACTTCGCTGGAACCACGTCTTCCTTGAAAATTAGCTTTAACCCATCTGCCACAGGTGCCAGTACACCCAATGGACCGATAAACTCAGGACCAATCCGCTGTTGAGCTGATGCCGAAATCTTCCGTTCCAGCCAGACACTAACCAGTACACCCACCGTCGCACCAATGATCATCAGCAGCATTGGCAGAGGCATCCAGATCGCCTTAGACGCACCTGCTGGCACCCCTAGATCGGTCAGGGATCGAACAAAAACCTCTTGTAAGTCTATTCCTGAACTCATCTTCGCTACCTGGCTTAAGCAACAGCACTCACAATGCAAACAATTGATAGGCATTTAGCTGATAGTCAACTAGCCCCAGTCCTGTAGTAAAGACATCGTTACATTGCACATGCGTCCTTAGTATATCGTTGGATCATCGCTACAGCATAGAAATGCGACATCAATAAATTGAGAGCAATCTATAGATAGCCTATGATGCTAGACCGCTAGAACAAGACAGAACGAGGAAAGCAGATCGGAAAACAGAAGAGATGGGCAAGCTGGAGGCGTGCAAGAGTTTTAGGGCATTGCCCCATTTCTTTCCTTCCCATCTTGAGGGTGGCAACCCTATGGATGGAAGCACCGACCAAATTCCTCGAATCCGGTAGGAAAAAGCACATAATAAAAAGAAGCCCTCAGAACCAATATCTGAGGGCTGGAGTTCCTGAAAATCGTCACTGCCGTTATCCTGACAAGGTGCTGAAAGAAATGCAAGAGGGGCGTTGCCCATCACACCCGGCAGTAAAAAGTGTGTTAATTAGTTATCCCCTTGATTTGCTCGCTTGTTTTACCCCCTCGTTCTGCCCCTCAATGCGTCAAAAAAGAATCAAGGATAGTTAGAGCAATGGCTATACAGTAGTGCTAGAAATGGCAGGATGGCGAGATCTGAGCCAGGTAAGAATATGCTCCTGCCTCTCACCCTCCCTCCCCTCTCATCCTCCCGATCCACTTGGCCCAGAGCAGCTCATGGCAATTGTCAGCGGTGCTCGATCGGGACATAGGGTGCTTCATGCAGCCCTGTATAAATTTGCGTCGGGCGAAAAATCCGATTTTCTCCTAGTTGCTCTTTCCAATGGGCCAACCAACCTGCGGTTCGAGAAATGGCAAATACTGGAGTAAATAAATCCGTTGGGATTCCTAACTTGCGGTAAACCAGACCAGAATAAAAATCGACATTTGGGTAAATCCCTCGGTGGCCTAATTTATCTGCGACGGCATTTTCTAGTTCAACCGCAATATCGTAATACTTATCCCGTCCATATTGCTCAAATAGCTGTTCTGCTAGATGTTGCAAGATCGTCGCACGAGGATCCTTTACTTTATAAACCCGATGGCCAAAGCCCATAATTTTGGCTTTATTCTGAAGCTGTTCTTCCAGCCAGGGGCGAACATGCTCAACGGAACCAATTTCCTCCAGCATTAAAATGACTTCTTCACTGGCTCCACCATGCAGGGGTCCGGCAAGGGTGCCCACGGCAGAAGCGACGACGGCATAGGGGTCTGTTAAGGTAGAAGCCGTCACCATGGCTGAGAAGGTAGACGCATTAATGGTGTGCTCCGCATGCAGAATCAGACTGACCTCAAAGATATGGGCAGGGAGGGGATCCGGTTCCTGTTCATTTAACATATATAAGAAATTGGCCGGATAATTTAAGTCGTCACGGGGCTGAACCGGATCATTTCCCTTCCGCATGAGCTGGAATGCAGCAACCATCGTCGGAATCTTTGCCAGCAGTCGAATCACTGCGGCACGGATATAAGCAGGATCATCCAGAGCGCGGCGAGAGTAAAAAAGCCCTAAGGCAGCAGCACAAGCCTGCAATGCATCCATCGGATGCCCACTTTCGGGAAAGCACTTCATCATGTCGCGGACCCGGTATTTAAGCCGCCGATGATGTGTAATTTCGCTTTCAAATAATTCCAATTCTTCCTGGGTGGGTAATTCTCCCCAAATCAGGAGAAACGCCGTTTCCAGGAAGTTACTTTTCTTGGCGAGTTCATCGATCGGAATGCCTCGATACTCAAGAACTCCTCGCTGTCCATCAACAAAACTAATGCTGGATTGGGTTGCGGGGATGCCTTCTAACCCTGCCCTATATTCGCAGACAGTCATGGTTCTACCGTTTTAAAAAAATTGGCTTACTCAAGCTAACGTATCAGAGATCTGAAAATTGTATCGTTCTAGTCTAGTACAACAAAAAATAAAGTTTTGAAAGGGGGGAAGGGGTTCCACTCCTTCTTGGGGGTGCAGTCCCCAACCCCCCCTGTTGGCAAAATTGAGTGTTTGCAACACTAATTAACAGGCATTTCTTCCTAAAAAACTTTTCAATGGGTCTTTCAATGGGTCAACGATCGCACCCAGAATAGCAATTAGCTAAGCCTTTTTACAAAATTTGGCGCATATCGTGAAAAATAGTTACTATTTAGTCAGAAGCATCTCTACAGACTCGACATCATTGTTTACTAGCGCAAGCCAAAGTCTGCCTCTCCCATCCTGTAGTTCGACAGGGGAGAGTAGAGTGGCTTTTTTTGTCCTTTCAATTTAGGAGTTTTATGCAACAAAGACGTTATTATCGTAAACCTGAAACAGACTCAAACCCAGATTACAGCGCGACCCAGTCACGGCACGAACGAACCAGAACCTTACGAGAACGCCTCAGCCACGAACGAATCGAACCTCGTAATTCTGAACGCTTCAACTCTGCCCATCCAAGCTTAACCCACTTGATTGAACGAGACGCACCCCTGCAAGCCAATAGCGTGTTGGTTTTGATGTACGGTCCTTTCCAGGCAGAAATGGTGCCGCAGGAAGGGCAGGGTGTGGCTTCCTGGCTGAAGGAATGTGTTCGTAAGCATGGTATTCCTAGTCTGGTTCGGTTTGACTACCGCCATCGGGCTCAGATCTATCGCCGTGATCAGTTTCAGACCTGGCTAGAGCCGCTGATTTCCAAGGTTTCGAGTTAGAACCGATTTCAAAGTTTTTCCGCTACACTGCACGACTCCCTGACTATCTCAATGCTGGTTAGAGATCCCCAGGGAAACAGGTGAGATAGGCTTAAACCTTTCTACTTCTACCAATCTTGAACTCGCTACAGCGCCTCCCTTTGGTGGGAAAAAGATGTGAGGTTGCCCTAGCAGTTCTAAAAATCCATTTCTGCCTTTTTCCAACCTTTGTAGAGGCTTTATTGATAACGTCTCTACAAAGGTTTTGGTGCTTTTTAGTTGAGTAGCGCTTCTCAATATTTCTCAATGTTATCGTTATCGCCAGATTGATTAGGCTAGAGGATTCCAGGGGGCTGGGGGCGTTGCCCCTACTCCCCCTTCTTACAATTAATTAGAGCTACCTACTTATTTCCATGGGAAACAATTATCCGAATGGGGACTAATTGCAATTGAGTAGTGGCTGCTAGAGGTATACTGACATCCGCATCTACCATTGTTTCTGTTGCTCAGCTACCTATGTCAAATCTGAAAGTGACTCCTGAAATTCAATACAGCATCACTCAGTATGAGGGGGGAGTCTCTCTTTGTATTTGGGAACCTGCAAGAGTTACTGATGTCAGAGTCAAACCCTTTTTGTTCAAAATCAACCACCGATTGCCTTCAAAAGATGAGGCCCAAAAGGTGTTGAGTGATTATTTGGAAAATGTTTAATGATGGATAATTCCATCAGTCGCTGATCAGCTTCCGGCTAGGTTTGGAAGGTTTCACTCTCTCTATCCCCAAAATCAGCTTTAGGAGAGAGATTTCCAAGCAAGAATATCCCAGATTGGTAGGGGACAGGTTTTGCCAGAGTCTTTGCCTTCAGCCGCTGGCTTGAGTGCCAAACCTGCCCCAACGAGTATTTTGTTTGCTAGAAATCTTCTTAGTTGAATTGCACCCAGCTACTTAGGCTATTGTGGCCTGATTCCTTCAATGGGGGACTCTGCTGAGCGTACGCCAGGTACAAGGCCCTACGATGCCATCAACCACTAAACCCTGACGTTTTTGGAAGTTGCGAACAGAAATGTCTGTCAATGGACCAAACTTACCATCAATGGCGATCGGTCGTTTTTCAATAGCGTTCAAGGCTACCTGAAGCAGCTTAACCGCCTCCCCCGTAGATCCCCACCTAATCTCAGGCATATCCACAGAACACCCCCTATATAGGGCTTGCCAGGTTAAGGGGCCGACAACTCCATCTTCTTTCAGAAAAACCCGTCGTTGGAATGTCTTCACAGCGCCTTCTAACTTTGGGTCAAAAACATCTGAAAGGGTATCAATGGGAATATTCCAATGGGTCAGCAGTTTTCGTAGTTCAAGAACTTCCACTTTTTGGCAACCGACTTTCAGGGTTGATTTGTAAAATTTCAGATTCGCGATCACTTGAGCAGTCCAGTTTTCAGTCTCGATTGGAGGATGCATGATTACCTCCACACTTTTGTTCTGTTTATAAGGTACTGCGCTTAAGAGGTGAACAACTTCCCCACTTGAGGTCATCCAAACGGGTGAGGAGGGGTGCTTCCTCCCTCTCTCTCTTTCCCCACTCTCCCTTGCTGCGTCTTCTTCTAGCCGCTGCTCAGGGTTACTGATTAGGCTCCATTGGAGACCAGGGGTTTCTCGGTGCCTTCAATAACGAGAGTTTTATGGAGCTTTTTAATGGTGCGGAGGGTTTGCTGATAGTTTTCAGTGTCGCCCTGCTCGGAGAATAGTTGGGCAGCTTGGTGCAAGTCGTTGATAGCATTGAGGCGCTGACCGATTTTAATCTCGGCCAGTCCCCGGTAGAAGTAGGCAGTGGCATCTTGGGGGTTAAGCCGGATAACTTCGGAGTAGTCTTCGATCGCCCCCAGCTTGTTTTGGAGGCGAGTACGGGCAAGCCCCCGGTAAAAGTAAGCAGTGGAATAGTCGGGGTTGATTTGGAGGGCATAGGTGTAGTCCTCGATCGCCCCTAGCTTATCGCCCATTTCTGAGCGGATAAAGCCCCGGTTGCAGTAGGCAATAAAGTTTCTGGGGTTAGACTGCACGGCTAGTCCAAAGTCTTGAATGGCCTTCTGGCGATTTTCCTGGTCATAATAGGCCAGTCCGCGATTGTTGTAGGCAGCATCCGCATCGGGGTTAAACCGGAGAACCTGGGTATAGTCGGCAATGGCTCCTGGAACATCGCCCAGATCGTAACGGGTCGTAGCTCGATTGTAGTAAGCGATCGTATCGGTGGCATCCAGCATCGGGTCATCAAAACGACCCACCAAACCCTGAATCACATCCAGATCCGTGGTACGTAAGCCGACGGCTGCCTGGGGAAAGACAATGCTAGCGGTGGCAATGGATTGGGCACCTAGAATAGCAAAGCTGCGATCGCAGACCAAAAAGTTTTCGCTGGTTCCCAACACCTTAAACCGAAACTGATTGGGGTACTGCCGCTTGAGTTGCGTCAACTGGTTGAGCGTTTCGTAAAGGAATCCCCGTTCGGTTGGATTGATCACCCGACGACGAGCGATCGGGCGAGAAACAGGATGCTGGCCCACATCGCCCAAATGCCCCCAGCCGATATCTAAACAGCCCTGGCGATCTAGAAAAACTCTAAATTTTTGAATCACTTCGCTATTCAGGGTGTCCGGGCTGGGGAACGGAAACACAATAATTAATCGCGCCTGGGCTTTCTCTAGTGCCTCCTCCAGTGCGGATCGACTGCACCCGTGGGCAGTTTGACTGCCTCCCTGACTGGCGCCCTGACTGGCTGCCTTAATATCAAACACCAGTTCATACTGAGGCGTCGGATAGCTGGCTTGCAACTGCTGAGTTACCTCACCCAACTGGTTCTTTACAGCAGCTTCTATCTGGGCATGGACATCCGTTGCATTGGTTTCTGCCCATTCGACTCTGGCCGCTAAATATTTGACTTCGCTTTGCAGCGTAGAGGTATCCAGGGTTTGGGGTAGCCGGTTAACCCAATCGCGGAGAGTTTTTTGTTGGCGATCGAGGGTTTGAGAAAACTGCTGCATTGAGTTTAATTGCTGCTGTAACTGCCCTAATTGAGCAGTCACCATCCCCTGCATTTCGACCCGCAGATTGGACAGATCGGAGGAAGCAGGCAGTTGATTTAGGCGTTGTTCCAGGGAGGTAATGGTGTTTCTCAGGCTATCCATCATCGGTGCTTGCGGCTGGCGCAAGGCGGCGTCTAACACCTGATCGGCTATCTGTTCCCTGGAACTGACCCTGGAATTGAGGGTATCGAGCTGCTTTTTCAAAATTGCGGTCGCCACCTTAAGCGGCATCACAGACTTCTCAACCGATTCGCTCTGCTGGTTGAGCTTCTCAATTTGGGCTGTTAATCGTGCCAGTTCGCGCCGCGACACCATATCACCCATCATTTTGACCAGGGCATCCATATCCTTTTTCAGAGAACTGGCGTCAAAGGGGGTTGGTAGATTGTTGAGGCGACGATTTAAGTGGTTAATCTGATCCTGCAAGACGCGAGAATTTTGGGTTCGTTGCTCCTCACCAAGGTTCTGAAGATTAGTTTGGACGTGAGAGAGCTCAGATTTGAGTTGGGCGATCGCCCCCTCCAGACTCTCGGTTCGATTTGTTGAACTAAGGCGATTTAATTGATTCGTGATATTGGTGAGGGACTCGGCTACTCCCCCATACTGCTCCTGAAGTTGGCGAATATCCTGACGCAGCAAGTGCATATCTGGCTTCGCAATCTCCTGCTTCAGTTGGGCAACTTCCTGGGCCAGCCCATTCAGTCCTTCCTCGTTTTTGCTCAAAACTGATTTTCGCAGACTGGCAAGGTCTAGAAAGTTGGGTAATACCTGAGCCTGCTGCTGAAGCGCAGCAATATCCGTTGATAGCTTCTGGTCTAGTCCAGAAATCGACGCAGCGGTATCTTGCTGGGCAGATTCCTCAATTCGGCGGCGATTGATCAGATTGAGTAGAAATAGCAGCGACATCGGTGCCGCTGTCAGCAAAATCTGCTGAAATAGGAGCGCAGAAACTATTGAGCCAATGCCGGTACCGAAAAGAAGTAGATACTCCGTGATGTTCAGCCAATTACGGGTTTTCACAGTTTCCTCAAACCGCTGATAGGTAAAAGATTAGGTAAAGAGAGAATAGCGGGGCGATCTTTTTGGCAAAAAGGCTAATCAGTCCCAGGAGGCAATTAAACAAAAGATGGGTTTGGGGTTGGAAGGGACAACGCCCCCACTCCTCCTGTTGATGATGAATGCCTCCTACCTGCTGACTAACGCTGTAGTTGCCGAAGCGCAGATTTCTGGAATCCTTTGTGGGATACCCGCAAGCTGATTCTGTAAGCAAATTCTGTAAGCAGGGGTTAAGGTAGCCGACGATCGTCCAAATTAGGAAAGGGAGATAGAAAAGGGCCATGCACTTCTCTTTCCTTCTTCATCTTCTCCAGGAGGGGATCAGGAAATCTCATCTAAGCGGAATTACTGGTTTCTAGTATGATTTATAGCGGTTAAAACCCATGACTCCGTGCTTATACGACTCTCGGTTTGTACAACCCCTAGACTCCACCTTCAACAGGAACGGATTATTAGGGTGAGGAGGACGATCAGGCTACTTCCTGACCGTCAGTATGAGGGGGATGCAATTCTGTCCCATGATCAATTAAGCAATACACAACCTCACGCTATAATCACCAGAAGTTTGATCCAAAACCGGGTAAATGGACTGTATTTGCTTAGATGCAGTTGGATAGGTGCAGTTAGAGTAGATGCAGAGTATAAGGTGGTAGAGGAAGTGACCCAAATCGATAGTCGTTCAAAAGTTCAGCAGTCTAATATCC
>JBAUTA010001552.1:0-3825 GCA_049581985.1 Kovacikia sp. | reverse complement strand
GTTAGGACGGGACCCTTAATGCCCTGTCCTCACAGGCTCGCATAGGGCTATAAAAGAATTAGGGATAACCCATCGGGGATCGAAAATCAGAACGTTTGATCCCTGATGGGTTACCAGACTATCTGGTTACATCCCTTATCTGCTTATCTCACCACGGCTGCCCGTCTGACCGTTGCCAGAGCTTCCCGCAGGCTACGAACGGCAGCGATCATGGCAACTTCGCTGTTGAGTTGGTTAATGGCAGAACCAACGCCAATGCCAGCGGCTCCGACGGCGATCGCCATGGGTGCTGTGACGTTTGACAGACCCGATGCACACAGAACGGGAACCGTCACCGCTTGGGAAATTTCGTAGGCGGCTGCCAGGGTGGGGGCTGCTTTTTCAATCAGACCCAGGCTACCGGAATGGAGGGGATGGCTACTGGTGCCGCCTTCGGTCTGGATGATATTTGCGCCAGCGGTGACCAGGTCTTCTGCCAATTGCACCTGTTGATCCAGGGGCAGAATGTGAGGAACCGTTACAGAGAGCATGATCGAAGGAAGCAGTTGACGGGTAGCCTGGGTCAGGGCCAGAACTTCTTCAGCTTCAAAGCGGCGACCCTGGGCATAAAAACTGTCAAAGTTGCCGATTTCAATCAAGTCTGCGCCAGCGTCTACTGCAGCTACGAATTGCTCCGGTTCTACAGCGGAAACGCAAACGGGAAGATGGGTAAACTGTTTGGCTAATCGCACCAGATCGGGGTCAGCGGCAATATCAACAAAAGTTGCATCTCCGCGATCGGCAGCTCTGACGGTTGCAGCGACTCGCTCTGCATCAAAGTTATTCAACCCGCTGATAATCTTCAGGGCGTATCCCTGCTCAAGGGCATTCTGTAGCGTGGAAATCGTCATAGCGCTTCTCAACTAAAAATCGTACCGTCCATTTTGCCATCCTATGCAGTTAGATTCCAGTATTCCCTTACCCATTTGCCCTGGGAAGGGTTTGGATTTTGGTCGGAAAAGGGTGACAAACCCTTGGTTGGCGTCCTTAACTTAGCTCCAGGTGAGATTGGATCTGAATATCGCGTTCCTGCATCGTCTGCTTGAACAGATCGGTGGGCAACGCCTCTTCGATCGCCCACACCCCCGGTTTCTTTAGCTGACCGGAAAGTAGCAGTTGGGCAACGCTGCCAGTGCCGTAACCAGCGGCGATCGCCGTATTCGGATGAACCAGGTTAGAAAGGGAGCGGGCGGCTTTCCCCTCTTTTTTTCCGGTTACCTCTGAGCGGATGGCCACCCCAATGCCACTCAGGTGATCGGTAACATCGGTCATGAAGTGGCTGACATAGGACAGGAATTCAATCACAGGAGTTTGACGCAACAGCCAGGGATGCCACCAACGGGCAACGCTCCAGGTGAGGAAATTGTAGAAGCGGGGAACCGTACCAAACTTGGTGATGACGGTGCTGGCGGGAAAGGCACTGGGCAGGGTAAATGCCTCTGGCACATCAAACCAGTAGACATCGACGGGCCCATAGGGTGCGGGGAACTGGATAATCTCGCGATCGCTGTAGGGTTTTACCAGTTGCCACCGGCCATCCAGCCACACCTGAAAAGGACGTTGTAACCCCAGGAAGGTAGTTCGCATCACTGTTACACCCGCTCCACCGGACCCGGCGACTACATAGCTGAGGTGAATGCGGTCTGGTTCATCTAACTGCTCGACATCCTGGCGCACCATGCTATTGGAGATGCCAGGAAAAATTCCTGTATTCACCACTGCGGTGACTCCAGCCGTTTCGGCAGCAGCTCGATATTCCATAACCTTGCGGGTGTAAGAAGGATGGTCACTCACATCCACATAGTTCACGCCTGCTTCAATGCACAGCTTGAGGACATTGGCATCGCGGTGGTGAAACGGCCCCGCGCAGTGAATGATCAACTTAGCAGTTGAGATTGCGCTTTTTAAACCGGCCTGATCTGCCAAATCAAGCACCTGAAATTGAACCTTAGGTCCTAGACGATCGCAAACTTGCTCTCCCCCAGCAAAATTTCGTCCTGCGATCGTAATCTCTGCCTGAGTGTGTTTAATCAAATCGGCTGCCACACTGCTGCCAATTCGTCCACTTCCTCCCAAAATTAAAACTCGATCCACAACTAAATCTCCGCACAAATGTGTGTCGCACCGTGAAGGTATCAATACTTTTGTTTTGATTACGCACTTTCCTCGTTACGTTGGGCACTGTTGAAATAGAAGGGTTTTTCTACCTACTGTTTCAACCGCTTTTACTTTGAAAAAACTTTATAAAAAAGGCTCATGTTTCCTCCATCCGAGTGTCCTTGTTGCTCCTATCCTCTTCTATGTTATGTTCGCCATGGCAAACCGTTCTGGTTTTGTAATCGATGCTTTCGGGAAATGCCCTACGGCATGGGTAAAAGTTTAGCGGAGGTAGAAGCAGAAATCATTTCCCCTGTCAATGCTCCAATTGTTTTAGCCCAGCCATTGGAACCATCCAAGCAAAACTCGAATGGCAAACCCGATCGTTCCTTAGAAGAACAGTTAATTCAATTACAAAAAAAGCAAGAAAAACTCGAACTGCTTCAGGAAGGTTTTCTCAGTACGACATCCCACGAATTACGCACCCCCCTATCTAACATGTGGTTGTCTATCCAAATGTTAGAACTGACGCTTAAACAAGTGGGACTATTGGCTGATGACCAAAAAATGATGGATACAAAACCCGCTGGGATTGCTCATTTCTTAAAAGTTCTCAAGGAAGAATGCAAAAAAGAAATTGGCTTGATCAACGATTTACTAACACTACAAGAACTTGAAGCAGGCACCCAGGCCCTATCGCCGATTACCCTTCCGCTCCAGGGTTTAATCGCTCAAATCATTCAAACGTATGAAACGCAAGCCCTTAAACGGCAACACCATTTTCAAGTAGATATCCCCAGCGATTTACCCTTACTATCGATTGACTTTGGAATGGTCGATCGCCTGCTGAGAGAATTGCTTAACAATGCCTGCAAATTTACGCCAACCGGAGACACCATTTCCGTCATCGCCTCCGCCCGCAGGGGATGGATCCAAATCAGAGTCAGCAATTCAGGTGTAGAAATTCCCGCCACGGAGTTAGAGCGCATTTTTGATAAGTTCTATCGGCTTTCTAGTAGCGACCCCTGGAAGCATCGGGAAATCGGGCTGGGACTGGCTCTAGCCAAGCAAATGGTGACCTATTTAGAAGGTTCTATCTGGGCTGAGAGCAGCCCTGGGCAAACCTGTTTTGTGGTTGAATTGCCCTGCCAGGAAAGTCATGAAGTCACCCAAGTGGACATGCTGCTCGGCTACGTGGCTTATTACGTCAGCCGAGGGAGAGCGATCATCAGTCCGGTTCGAGGTCCAATCTTGTTTGATCAAACCGTGTATCAATATTGGGGGTATACCAGCGACTTCTTGCACTTCTGGCGAGGGCTTCAGCAACAGCGAGACTTCGATGAATTCTATCTGGAAGACGATATTGCTACATTTGGAGAATTTCTACACAAGGGTCGCACAGTTCAGGAATGCGTCCGTTGCCGTTTACCCGTTCCATCGGTTGAGCAGGGGACCTACAATTCCGGCTGTCCTTGCGATCAGCGCTTTTTCCTGGAACAAGCCCCACCCCATCCAACGCCTCAGATAATAGAAGCTGAACGGAAAGTTACTTGCGTTGTGGTGATTGGTAGCCTACCCTCAGATGCAGAGATCCTTGAAAGCTGGTTCCGCGACAACGAGCTTGATGTTACCTTTGTGGCTAAATTAGAACCCATGCCAGAGCAAATCACGGCTCAGGCGATCGACCTG
>JBAUTA010001551.1:0-3931 GCA_049581985.1 Kovacikia sp. | reverse complement strand
CCCCAACCCGGAAAGGATTTTTACCGTCCGCCATGCGATGCAGATGGGGATGACTGTTGACGAGATCTTCGAGCTGACTGCCATTGATCCCTGGTTTTTAGACAAGCTCCAGGAAATTTTGGATTCGGAGAAATTCCTTAAGCGTACTCCGTTGACAAGCCTGACTAAAGAGCATCTGTTGACCATCAAACGCCAGGGCTTTAGCGATCGTCAGATTGCCTTTGCCAGCAAGACGACCGAAGATGAAGTCCGGGCCTATCGCAAATCCTTAGGCGTGATTCCCGTCTACAAAACGGTGGATACCTGTGCTGCCGAGTTTGAGGCATTCACCCCCTACTACTACTCTACCTACGAGGAAGAAAGCGAAATTCTTCCTTCAGAAAAACCCAAGGTCATGATTCTGGGGGGTGGACCCAATCGGATTGGTCAGGGGATTGAGTTCGACTACTGCTGTTGCCATACTTCCTTTGCGCTCAGGGAAGATGGGTTTGAGACCATTATGGTTAACTCTAATCCAGAGACTGTTTCGACGGATTATGACACCAGCGATCGGCTCTACTTTGAACCCCTGACTAAAGAAGATGTCCTCAATATTATCGAAGCGGAGAATCCCAAAGGCGTCATCATTCAGTTTGGCGGGCAAACCCCCTTAAAGCTGGCGGTGCCCTTACAAAAGTATCTCAATAGTGATGCCTGCACGGTCACAACTAAAATTTGGGGGACTTCCCCTGACTCGATTGACACTGCGGAGGACCGGGAGCGCTTTGAGAAGATCCTGCGGGAGCTGGATATTAAGCAACCGCCCAACGGCATGGCTCGTAGCTACCGGGAAGCCCTGGAAGCCGCTCGTCGCATCAGTTATCCTGTCGTGGTGCGCCCCAGCTACGTTCTGGGTGGACGGGCAATGGAAATCGTCTACTCTGACACTGAGCTGGAGCGCTACATGACCTATGCTGTCCTGGTTGAGCCAGATCACCCAATCCTGATTGATAAATTCCTGGAAAATGCGGTTGAAGTGGACGTGGATGCGATCGCCGACCAAAGTGGGCAGGTCGTCATCGGCGGCATTATGGAACACATCGAACAAGCTGGGATTCACTCTGGTGATTCCGCCTGCTCCATTCCTGCCACCTATCTCAGTCAACCCGTTCTAGATCAAATCCGGATCTGGACGGTTCAACTGGCAAAGGCACTCAAAGTGATCGGGCTGATGAATATCCAGTTTGCTGTTCAGAATGAGCAGGTCTATATTATTGAGGCAAATCCCCGCGCTTCCCGGACGGTGCCGTTTGTGTCCAAGGCGATCGGCGTTCCCCTGGCAAAAATGGCTGCCCGTGTCATGTCTGGCAAGTCTCTTGAGACGTTGGGTTTTACCCAGGAAGTCATTCCCCAACATGTGTCCGTTAAAGAGGCCGTCCTCCCCTTTGAAAAATTCCCTGGAACAGATACTATTCTGGGGCCTGAGATGCGTTCTACCGGGGAAGTCATGGGAATTGACGCTAACTTTGGGACAGCTTTTGCTAAAGCTGAACTGGCGGCCAACCAGCGCTTGCCCTTAAACGGGACGGTCTTTGTATCCATGAATAACCGTGACAAGGCCGCTGTCGTCCCCGTGGTAAAAGACCTGATGGAGCTTGGGTTTGAAATCGTTGCAACCGAAGGTACCCGCCAAACTTTGAAGGAACACGGGCTAGAAGTTCAGCTTGTCCTGAAGTTGCACGAAGGTCGCCCCCATGTATTGGACTGGATCAAAAATGAGAAAATACAACTAATTATTAACACTCCTTCAGGGGAGGAAGCTCAGGCGGATGGACGACTGATCCGTCGGAGTGCACTTGGCTACAAAATCCCCATCATCACTACGATCGCTGCTGCCAGAGCAACTGCCGCGGCCATCCGATCCTTACAATCTCAGCCACTCTCGGTAAAAGCGCTGCAAGATTACATCTCCTAGCGATTAATAGGGGATTTAGAGTCAGTAGCCTGTAGTTCTTCGTCCGTAGAATATCCATCGGGCAATAACTGATGACTACTGACCTCCTAACGACGAACCCCGACTAACTTTACTAACCCCTGTTCAGTAGCCATCAGGCTTAGGATAAATAGTAAGTCTAAACCCTCAACCCATGACCCCCAGATACTTCGTAGTTCATACCTTGGAATGGATACCCAAACCCCTGTCACCCGCATACCTTAGGCTTTTCTTAATCTCATTTAAGTTTTTCTCATTTTCTCCCGGAGATAATGAGACATCCCTAATTCCCTTTTCGCCGCTTTGCCCAATTTGTTTTACAGGATGCATTCAGAAAATTGGTTCCTGGATACGCTGTGATTATCAAGCTTTTCCGCTGTCCCTGATTTTGGAATACACCTCCAGGCAATTTCTAAGCGCTTTATGCCTTTAGGGGTATACTCCTCTTCTCATGAATGTTACAATCCTTAATACATTAGTGCTTATATTAAGATAGGGAGTTCAAACATTGAAGATGGTTAGTCAGGCTCCCAAATTACTTCTCATGTAGAGTTTGTGGCAAGTTCTTGTGTTCGACTTTCCATCGCTATCTACTGCCAGTCGTTATTGCTCTCACAACGTTTGCTTTTTCCCTATCCCGCCCCACCCGTTGGTTCATCCATTTGCCCTGAAGGGAGGTTTATGTCGCTTCTAGCCCAGTCACCTTACGCAATGTAGGGCTGTGTTTTTATTCCTGTTACCTTTCCTTTGTTTCCTCCGGTCGTTCCCGATTCGTTTTTATTAATCTAGATAGCGCTATGAAGACTGCCCAGACCTCAACAGATTTAGTACGCGCTTACCTACGAGAGATTGGTCGTGTTCCCCTGTTGACCCATGAACAAGAGATCCTCTACGGCAAGCAGGTGCAACGGTTATCAAATTTTTACGGGGCGCGCGATGCGCTTTCCGTCAGGCAAGGGAGTGCTCCTACTCTGGCAGAGTGGGCTAAGCATATGGAACTCCCTGAAGCTGAATTGCAACAGGTGATCGCGGAAGGTGAACATGCTAAGCGCAAGATGGTCGAAGCTAATTTGCGTCTAGTTGTTTCAGTTGCCAAAAAGTACACTAAACGGAATGTGGATCTGCTGGATTTGATCCAGGAGGGCACGATTGGGATGCAGCGGGGTGTAGAAAAATTTGACCCTACTAAGGGCTATCGCTTTTCAACCTACGCCTATTGGTGGATCCGTCAGGCAATCACCCGTGCTATTGCTGAAAAAGGGCGCACGATCCGTCTCCCCATTCACATCACGGAAAAGCTCAATAAGATTAAGAAGGCACAGCGCCAACTTTCCCAGCGCTTGGGGCGGGCGGCTACTGCTGCAGAGCTGGCTCAGGAACTTGAGTTGACCCCTCGCCAGGTGCGCGATTATTTGGAGCGAGCCCGTCAACCCCTTTCCCTGGATTTGCGGGTAGGCGACAATCAGGATACAGAATTGGGTGAGCTTCTCGAAGATCCAGGAGCATCCCCAGAGGAATTTGCTACCCAATCTTCTCTGAGAGCAGATCTGGAACAACTGATGGCAGATTTGACCCCTCAGCAGCGGGAAGTGCTGGCTCTCCGATTTGGGCTGGAGGATGGCCAGGCCCTGACCCTGGCAAAAATTGGCGATCGCCTCAACATCAGTCGTGAACGGGTGCGCCAGATTGAGCGGGAGGCCCTTAGTAAACTCCGCAAGAGAAAAGCGGCGATCGGAGAATACCTGGCAAGTTAGCCCATTTGAGTTAGTAACCTTTGGGGGTTGCTAATAGTCAGGGGTGGCTGATAACGCTAGTAGTCTGCGGCGTAAATTTAGCAAACCTTCTGTAGCGCAGTCGTCTCGACTGCAAGCAGGTAAGATGCCTGCCCTACGGTTGCCGAACTTCCGCCTTGTTGTACTAGGCAGAGCCTGGTAACGAGAACTTCGATTACTCCGACAG
>JBAUTA010001550.1:0-1910 GCA_049581985.1 Kovacikia sp. | reverse complement strand
CCCAAGGCTCCACTAACCGCATCGGTGATACTTGAAAAGGCTGATTGTTTGACAATTACAATGTCATTACTCCGAAGCGCAGGGTTATTGGCCTCATTTACCCCCTGGGCAAAGTCAACAGAAATATCTCGCTTACTGACAGTCCCATTGGGGTTCAGTCGAATTAAGGTCACAGAACCCTTTTTGGCTTTTCGAGTGAACCCACCCGCCGCAAGCAATGCCTGGTTAAGTGGGGTATTCGGTTGTACCGTTACAGGACCAGGACGCTCAACCTGACCCACAATGTTAACAGTGACCCGATCGGGGGAAAAGCTCGCTGCCCCAAGTTGAGTTAATTCCCGATCGCTAATCACAGATGCGGTCGGAATTTCAATCGTATCGCCATCCTGAATGGGCAAATCTTGACGAACATCACCCGACTTCAGCAATTTCCAGAAGTCAATTTTGATCACCTGTTCTGTTCCCGTGCGGGTCAAGCGGTGAACTTGAATATTCCGAATATCAGCCGTTTGGGTAATGCCACCTGCCACCTGAATCGCTTGAGTAACGTTGGGCACCTGACCAATCGCATTATTACCCTGTCCACCTCCCTGCCCAGCCCCCGCGATCGTGCTGCCCGTAATGGTGTAAGGACCAGGACGATTGACCTCACCAATCACCGCAATCTTCAAGGGGCGGCTGCTCTTGGTTGCAAAATTGGCCGTTGCCAGTTGCCTCGACTCTTCCAAATTAACGGCCGTGGTCGCCGGGATAAAGATACTATCGCCGTCCTGCAAGCGCACATTCTGCTTGCTATCTGCAGTTTGCAGGAGCTGCGCCAGGTTAACTGTTATTTTCTCCGTGACTCCAGGCGCATTCGGTCGCTGACGACGAATCTCCACTTTGCGTAAATCCGCCGCCTGGGTGACGCCTTCCGCCAGTTGCAAGGTTTGGGTTAAGCTCGGAACCGTGATCTCCCCACCAGTTGTAGAGGGGATGGCAGAAAGGGTATAAGCACCCGGTCGATTAATTTCGCCCGCGATCGTCACCGAGACTGGACGGGCTGCAACCAGACTTAAGGTAATCACAGGACGGGGCAGATAGGGACGAAAGCGATCGGCGATTACTTTGGCTGCGCCACCAAGCGTGGTGCCCTGAACAGCAACCGCTCCAACCATGGGAAAATTGATGGTACCGTTGGGTAACACCTGGTATTCCGCACTAAATTCAGGAATGCTAAAAAAATCAACCCGGACTCGATCGCCCGAACCGAGTAAATACCCATCTCCATCAGGGATCTCAGTCCGGATTGCGACGGCATTGTTGGGTAGGGTCTGGGCCATTGCCGAAGTCCCACAGGTCAAGAGCACGGCAGTAGAAAGACTTGCCTGACAGCAGATAAGAAGCCATTGGGTCAGAGAGGAGGTAGGCATCCGGGTATACGTGGAAAATCGGGTTGGGGATAATTTCTACACCAGGTATTATTACGGCAAAGACAGGAGCTTCCCGGATGATTTTTCAGTTCTTGCCTAAAACCTCCGAATAATTCATCTGGATGTGGAAATCGTGAATTAATTGGGGACTGATCTGGCCTGGTCTGGCAATTATTCAGTAAGATTTATCAGGAAGATTGTGATTTCAGGTGGTTTCCTTTAAGGAATTTATCCAATTTATTTCGTAGTGCAAGCGTTTCGCTGACAATGCGGGCAAGAGGCCCCTCAGCAGGATAGGTTTTTTCGTAGAAATCGCTTTCACAAGAACGCGCCATTTCAGCTATCGTTTAAGGTATCGTTAAAAATCCATCCGTAAAGTTTTCAGCATTCTGATTTCCGGCCTCAATCAGTCCAAGATTTCACCTATTTGGATCTGATCAGGCGTTCAACTCACCATTACGGATTTTCCTGGAGCGTTCATAGATGGATGAACATTTC
>JBAUTA010001549.1:0-5650 GCA_049581985.1 Kovacikia sp. | reverse complement strand
GCGCACGTGCAATAAAGGCACCAATACCACCTGAGGCTCCGGTCAATACGACTGTTTTACCTGCTATGTCTTTCATGTCAAATCCCCTATCAGGATTACCCTTTGCCAAACATCGGCAATCGTTGCGATCACTGTTTTTAAACTTGAATTAGTTTTGGAACCGCTTTTAGATCGGAGCCTTTCAGGATCGTTTCTAAATAACTGACCACTTCAAACACTGCTTGGTTGTGATAAGCTTCGACGTTGGCGCGATAGCGGGAGAAGGTTTCCGATGGGAGCAATTGAGCTACCGCCTGGGGCACCTCACGAAACTGTCGCACCACGATGCCCATCTCCTGTTCTGCCAGCCAATCGGCACTGGCACGCTCTTGAAACAGGGTCATCACCGGGTTGCACTCAGTGATCACAGGCAATTTCATGGCGATCGCCTCACTAATGCCCACACTACCGGGTTTACCAATAAAGAAATCTGCCAGGTGCATATAGTAGGGAATCTGAGGCGTAAACCCTTCCACAAAGCGGGGAAACCGACTGGGTCGCTGGCGCAATTCCCTGGCTAAGACCTCATTGCGCCCACAGATGAAAATAAGCTGTAGATCGAGATTGGACTGCTCTAGCCGATCGGCAATCTCGATCATATCCCTGGAACCATGACTGCCAAAGGTGATCAGGCCCGTGGGCAAATCGGGCTGTAGTCCCAGCCGTTGGCGTTCCTGCTGACGAGCCGCTGCATCGGCAATACCAGAACTCAGTGCCAGGGGCTGATTAAACCGGGGATGAATCACCACACCTGAGGTTTGGAACAGGTTTTCATCGGCATAACCAAAGGCTTTTGCCTGCTGCATCGCACGCTGGGAGGGGCAGATCAAAAATTGCTCTTGGGGTTCTATCCAGAAGTGGGGCGGACAATCGGCAAAATCAGTGATGGAAGTGACAAAGGGGATGCCGGGACATTCCAACCGCAGGCTTTCGCACAGAACTCGATTCACCAACGGCATGAGAGAGACGACCAGATCGGGTTGGCGATCGCGCCAGAACTCCCGCAGGCGTTGCAGCCAGACCTGATGCAAGAGCTGGATTTTCACCTTAAAAATTGGCACAGAGATTGAATCATTAATGGCTTTTGCCCATTTCTGCTTCAATACAAAGTGGTTATAAAAATATTGAGGAAACGTAGTTCCAAGCACCTCTCGCAGCACCTCAACAATTTCAACCCGCCAGGGCAAATTTTGTTGCGCGATCACCTCTTTTAAGGCATTAGCTGTGCTGCGATGCCCAGCTCCCATGTCGTAGATCATGAAATAGACTGTTTTCACTGCCGTAGACCTCTCATGCCAGTGCTTAAGAATTCGATCGCGAACCATTTGCTGTAGGGACGAACAGCTGTTCATCCTGATCCGGTTGAATCAGAATATTTGAAGGAATTGCAGGTTGAACTCGCAACTGATTTAACTGGGTAACTCCTAACCAGCGATTGACGGTATCCCCAAAACGGGGAAAGAACTGGGAGATCGCAATCACTAATCGAGTCAGGGTTTCCGTCAGCCAATCTTGATTGACCATCACTTCTGCCTGGTTGCGCTCAATCGCCCGGAGTACGGCGATCGCCACAGCTTCGGGTGTCGATGTACCCGCCAAACGGGGTGCCGGGATGCCCGTATCCGCCAACATGCCCTGACCGGCTACATAGCCCGGACAAATTGCCGAAATGCTAACGCCAGTATCCGCCAGCTCCTGTCTCAGGGCATCTGACCACATCAACAATCCGGCTTTGCTGGCGGAGTAAATGCTGTCGTAGGGATGCCCCCGTTTGCTGGCAATAGAGGCCATATTGACGATGTGACCGCTGCGTCGAGCCAGCATCCTGGGCAACACCAAACGGGTCAATTCCATCGCAGACAGCAGGTTCAGGTTCAGCACCATTTGCAGATCGACCAGGGAGTAATCTGCAAAGGCTCGATAGATTTCCACCCCGGCGTTATTGATCAGGATATCGATCGGTCCCGCCAGTTGCTCAATGGTTTGAACCAGATGGGGCAGTCTGCCCACATCACTCAGGTCGAAGACGATGGAGATCGCCTGTCCTCCGTTTGCTTTGATGTCAGCACAGACCCGATCTAAACCCGCTTCAGAACGGGCAACCCCTACCACTGTTGCGCCCTGGTTTGCGAACGCCCGCGCCATAGTCTCCCCAATCCCCCTGGAAGCTCCGGTTAAGACGACGGTTTTACCTGCGATTTTTTTATCGGCGATCGTGGTCATGCTTGAGTCCTGCTGCGGTCATGGGTAGCAAACAAAAACGGGATAGGAAAGGGAATAGGCGCATGACGCCCTCAAATAGTCATCAGTCAGTCATCAGAGAGGCAAAATGCTTGCCGCCCAGCTCAATCTGCCCTTGCTGGATCCCCGTTGCCAGTCTGGTGAGCAGGTAGTCCAAATCGGGGGTGATGATATTAGTCCCGTGATCCGGTTCAATCAAACTGGCTAACACTAATTTGTCATCTATTTCATCGGCTAACCGATGAATACCAAGGAAGTTGAAGACTCCCGATTCATAGGTACCACAGGGCACTGAGGGATTGGCAATGCCCGTGTAGTGTTCATTTGCGGCAAACCATTGGCGGGAAGGATAGCCGTGAAAATGAACCATGGGCGCGCCTGTTTCAATCAGTTCTGGAGCATAGAACGCTGCTGCCAACGCGATCGCCACCATCACGTAGGTGTCGTAGGACGGCTGAATATCAGCGGCTGCCGAGTCAATTCCGTCTGGCATCTGCAAACACAAGTGATGGGTTAACCCCAACCGGAGCACATCCCGCTCCAGATTTAAATTTGTTTTGTTAGCCCCAGAACGGGAACAGACCAGCCAGATATCGGGAATTTGCTTGTAGACATTTCGGTTTCGCAGGCGGGTCTTGATGTAACGGCGACCCGCATTGTTCTGGCGGACCTCTTCGCTGCCGAATACTTCCACAGGGGCTAATGTGTCCCACTCCGTCTCAGGGATTTCGCGTTCTCCAACGTATTGCGGGGGTTCCGCATAGGCGACAAAGCCGTAGGAGACCCCCGTTCTACCATTAACAATGGAGTTCACGATATCCCGATGGGACTGTCTCCGAATCACTTTACCCAATTGAAATCCGGAGGGAAACAGATCGGTTTTTGCCAGTGCCTGACTTAACTCGATTAACTTGAGCGCGTAAGGGGATTGCTCCGGGTTATAGCAGCCCACCTCAAATCGGCTCAGGGGAAGGGGCGCAATGGGAACATAAATTTTGGGAATCAATGATTTCAGCACAAATCGATCCACCTGTTCCCTGGGGAACAGGGAATCGGAAAGATTCATATTAAGGATGGAAATCTTTGCATCCGATACGCCAATGACGATTTCAGAGAATTGACTGATCAGCGTTTTGACCCCGATCGCGATCTTCTCCTGATAGGGGATCTGAGCATTGGTGAAAGCCTGATCCAGCTCCGTTAGCAAAATCACCTGGGTTGCGGTTGGATCTTCGAGACGCTGCATCGTATGGTCTTCCAACCAGCCCATGAGCTGAATGATTTTAGCGACAGAGGCGGGCTGAGTGTGGGAACTAAAGCGCTTGTAAATTTGATAGCCAATTTCAGCGATCGCGCTTTTGATCGGGTTAGTCGCTCGCTCCACATCAATTACGGCATGAATACTCGGTTTCACTACCCGCATCTGCACCGTTTTTTTAATCAGTGGAATGGGCAGAGGATAGGTGATTTCTCGGGTTGCCTCTTCCCAGGGCAGGATTCTCACCCCATAGCTCTGAAGCTTTTGCTGTAGCGACTCGCGGAACTGCAAAATTGTCTGATTAACAAAGCCTTGGGGCAGGGGCCGAAAGGTAACCGTGAGCTGCTTTGCCATCACCATCGGATCAATCACCGGCGGTTTAAAGGCACTGGAGGCAGAACGGGCAGAAGGGCGATCGCCCCTGTCCTGAGGTTTGCGATTCAAAAAACCCCCAATCAACCGACCAATGGTTCGCAAACTCAAATTCGTAGGGGTGTCACAGATGGACCCTCCATCCTCACGCAGAAACGCCAGAATTTCCGTCTTGTGGGAAACCAGGTCTGCCTGAAGCTGGGACGTTAAGATCCCTTTGGGAGAATTAATTTTAAGTTTGTCCTGCTCTGCCCATAACTGGACACCCTGTTGGTTCAAGTGAGTGACAAGATCGGCTACGTTCATAGAACATTCAAATAATGAGGTTTACGCAATTGCAATCTTCTTAGAGTGCTCAAGATCAGGAGTGCTGAAAATTCGATCGCAAAAGTTTCGTTCACTCTAAATCTCAAGAATTTCTACGTCCGACGTGGCTAATTCTTCAACTAAAAACTGAGACAGCGATTCAATATTGGGAAAACTCCAGACAAGCAATGGCGACAGCGGCAAGCCAAACTGTTGGGTTCCCAATGTGGTAATGCTGGTTGCTTGGAGTGACGTTAGCCCGTAGCTGCTGAACGGTGCTCGGATATCGATCTCATCGGCATCACTCCCAATCTGCTCGGCGATCTGAGCGGCCAACCACTCCTGGATATCCTCGACAGTGGGTATTTGAATCCTGCGTAACTGTTCCGTGACGGTGTCAACTGCCCCTGGCTGAGCATGCATATTCATTTTTCCCATATCCTGATCCTCAATAGTTTTTTATAGCTTAATTTTGGTATTGCTCAATCACTGATCTTCTAAGCAACGGAGCGATCGGGGGCAATGTGACTGGATTCTGCATGAGACTTTACGGACTGATCCACCGAGGAAATAGCAGATACTTCGACATCCTCGATTTCAACACTTTGAAACCAGTAGCGTTGCCGCTGAAAGGGATAGGTCGGCAACTGGAGCCGACGATAGGGATAATCGCGGTCAAAGCCCACCCAATCAATGATTGCCCCCCGAACGTATAGTTCTGCTACCCGGCAGAGCAGGTCAGACCAAACCGTAGGTTCCTGAGACCAAGCCCACTGGTTACTATCCAGCACCGCCGAGGCTGCAATCATAGGCAACCCCATGGTTAAACACAGGTCATATCCTGCCAAAATCCCTGGGCTGACCCCAGCCTTATCCCGCTGTTGCAACGGCTGGCACCAGTACTCAGGCGTTGCGATTGGCTCCGCGATCGCATCCCCCGTCAGGCTGGAAATCAAGGGAATCCGCGGCGGCGCATAGCACACAGATTGGGCAATATCCGCAAACTGCTCCCCATTCCGTTCTGCCCAAAACGGATCTTGCACTAACTGGGTGCGGGCAACAATCAGCTTTATGGCATCTTCGAGGCTAAAGACCCCTGCCATACAAGCTGCCACATATTCGCCCACACCCTGACCAGCAACGGCCTTCGGCGTGATCCCCCACGATCGCCATAACTCTGCCAGGGCGTATTCCACAGCAAACAAAACAGGCTGGCTATAGGGAATCTGCTGCAGCAAAGCGTCGGGTGGAACATCCGCATAGCGCCCGTCCAGGGACAGATGCAGCAGCTCTATACAGTGATCGAAGGACTGCCGGAAGGTCGACTGGGTTTTGTAGAAAGTATAGCCGACCGCACAACCCGCCGACAGTTCGCCCGGAAACAGAAATACCACCTTAGGCCGCTTTCTGCCCTTGGCCCGACCCCAGAAAACT
>JBAUTA010001548.1:0-2074 GCA_049581985.1 Kovacikia sp. | reverse complement strand
ACCTTTGAGCCTGCTTTACCTTCTGAGTGCCAAGCCGCAGAAACCAAGGGTTTTCGGCTCTGTCATCGTTAGAGTCAACGTAGAAATCGTTCAACCCTACATCTAATCCAATAGCACTACCAGATGGGTCAACCGCTTCACAGCGGTCAACGGACACACAAAACCGAACATAGTACCCATCTGCACGTTTCACCAGTTTGACTCGCTTAATCTGGTCAATCTGGTAAAAATGCAGGTCACGGGTTCCTTTGAGCTTCAGTCTGCCAATCCGTTTTCCGTCGGTAAACGTGATGGACTTCCGATCTTCTGAAAGTTTCCACCCAGAGGTCTTGTACTCCACTGAACGAACATCTTTTCTGAATTGTGGAAATCCCTTTTTACCTGGAATTTGCTTGTTGCAGTTCTCGTAAAACCGTGCAATCGCAGACCAAGCACGTTCAGCCGATGCCTGACGAGCCATTGAGTTCAGTTCATCCGCAAACGGAAACTCTTTCGCCAGCACCGCACAATACTTGTTGAGGTCGTATTTGGACACACCTTTGTTATCCATCCAGTAGCGCAAGCACTTGTTCTGGATGAACTTGGCAGTTCTCAACGCCTCATCAATCGCGTCTCGCTGGCTGGCTTTACCGTAGGTTTTGAACTCAAGGATTAGCATGCTCTTATGCTAGCATGCCTGACATAAGATTGACCCTGAGGCTTGACGGCCTCGTGAAAACCCTCGCTACATCCCACGACTGAAGCACGATGGGTTTTGCGGGTTCTCAGGCTCTCCCTTCTCTATAAAGCTGGGTTGAAGGCAATATCAGCTCGCACGAATTCGCCAATCAGGCTGTCGAGCGATTGATCAGCCCATGGAACTCATTAGACATTACCGGAAATAAACTGCTCAGTTCAAGAATGGACGATAAAGCTACAGAAATTGACTGTTTTACGTAGAAAATTGATCTCTTTTATTACTTCCGAATAAGTCTATTAATTGACAATAGACAGACATGAGCGCTGAGAAATTACTAAGCGTTCATAAACTTCCATAATCAAGGTTCTCTTGATAAAGAGTACATAAGGCTTAAGTAAAGGGATATGGGAATTAAAGAAAACTGAGAGTAAATTAAGGCATGATTGGTCTGAAGTCTCTGCCACTATTCTGACATGCAAAGTGCTGAAAGTCTTCGCATAGCGTGGCTGTTGCCAGTGGCATGGTTCTACTGGCAACCCGCTTTGAGCGAATTTGCTCGACTCTTTCCTCAAACAACAGTGTTTACAGGGCAGTTTCCTGGATTTGCTAAGGGATTGGAAGGAACGCTTCAGGTTGAGGTGCTAGATAAGCTTGTGGTTGAGATTAATCGCAATGCTAATAGTTATGGCGATTACTTCACCTATCTCTCTCCGGGTATCATTGGGCATTTACTAAAGCTTAGGCCTCAAGTGATTTTTTCTAGCTCCTTTGGTATATGGACAATCATTGCCCTGATGTTAAAACCCCTACTGTGGGCACGAGTAATTATTGCTTACGAGGGCAGTTCACCCGGTGTAGATTACCGCAATTCAGCAATACGCCTATTTGTACGCCGGATAATGGTGTGGCTGGCCGATGCTTGCATTACCAACAGTCAGTCCGGCAAAGATTACCTGATTGAGGTGCTGCACGCCCGTCAAGAGCGGGTATTTTTGCAGCCCTATGAAGTCCCTGATGAGAAGACGCTACCGGGTTCTGCGGCTATTGACGCGGATCTCGACTCCCTGCAACGTCCTATTTTTCTGTTTGTCGGGCAGGTGGTTCCCCGAAAAGGTCTCCCCCTATTGTTAGAAGCCTGTGCAGACTTGCAAGCAAGAGGATACAACAATTTCACCTTGCTGGTCGTGGGTGAGGGGTGTCAACAGGAAGAGTTAAAAGAGTTCTGCCACGAGAACCACTTAAACGATCGCGTACAGTGGGTCGGGCGAGTTAGCTACGACCAGATTGGCAGTTACTTCAAATCTGCCGACGTTTTTGTGCTTCCAACCCTGGAAGATACCTGGGGTGTTGTAACGCTAGAGGCAATGCTACTGGGTAAACCCATTCTTTGCTCCA
>JBAUTA010001547.1:0-2248 GCA_049581985.1 Kovacikia sp. | reverse complement strand
GAATAAGGGTGCGCCAACTGACCAGGACTACAATTCAGTCAACCTTACCCTCTCTCGCTATGCCATTACTAGAGGATGCGATCGCAATCAGATAGAATCCCTGGCAGAAAAGATGGCTCAGGCATCTGAGCACCACCCCACCAGTAAGCTGACCGTTGATGCTAAGCTGCGGAACTTTCACGGTGCCTATGCTTCAGCTCGGCGCAATCCTCAAGATTACCAATGGAGTTGTAGCTATGTTCGAGCCAGCCAAGAGTTAGTGAATTGTGGAGGCTGTACTGGCTATGCTTGTCCCTTTTGGCAGTGGGACAGACCCGATGGGGACAATGAAGCAGCCAGACGAGCAGAACGAGAATTGCTAGCCTACATTCTTCACCATCCAGAAGCTGGAATGCAGGAAGCCCTAGGGATTGACCTTCCTGCTGAGGGATTCATTTCAACCTGTCAATTCTTAGAAGGTGAAAAGGCTTCTTTATATTTGCATCGAATGATTTGGGAGTCTCTTGTCAGGCTTGAAACCGATGGGAGAGAACTGATTCCAAGCCTGATTCTGTCGCAGTTAGAACAGGTTCCAGATGAAAGATTCGCATTGTCTACAGGTGTCATCAATCAAGTAGCAACCTATTTGGATGAGTGGCTGCAAATATCGTCCTGTAGTTGGGATACGTTTGTGGAGCATTTGACGAAAGTAAGAGATACAGGGCTGCGCTTGCTGGCGAAAGAACAGGCGACCACTGCGACTGAGTTGTTGGGCGATCGCCTTCAACCTGTCACTGAGACCCTGGAAACCCTGATCAACAAGTCCCAAAATCTTCAGCGTCGCAGTGCTTCTCAAACATTGCCAATGGTGGCATACAGTCAGGATTTGATCCGAGATCTGTTTGGGCAACCGCAGACTGCAATTCCAACCCCTGCTCACTGGCTCAACCATGCTCTCAATGGTGGACTGCATCCGGGTAGACTCTATGTGATTGGCGCACCCCCTGGATCGGGCAAGACGACCTGGTGTGCCTGGTGTGCAGATGAGGCAGCTAAAGCCCGAACGCCAGTACTTTATGTTTCGTTTGAAATGGGTAGGCAGCAGCTCTGGGTGAGTGCGTTATCCAGGCTTGCTGGACTTAACTCAGGGTTAATTGAGTCTAAGCAGTGGGATGACCCAGACTATGCCAATACTCAATGGTTAAAGCAGCAAGTTGCTCAGGCGATTCGCGCTTACGACCAGCAGATTGCCGAACATTTAACTATTCTTGAAGCAGGACCAGAAGTTACAGTAGCTCACCTTAAAGGTGTGATTGCTCAGGTCAGGCGCACGGCTAATTTGAGCAAAAATGCGCCCGTGTTGGTGGTTGTTGATTACCTGCAATTGATGTGCTGCGGGGATGAAAAGTTGGATTCTGGTGCAAACGAAGTTTTGCGGGTTTCCAGAGTGGCAACTGGTCTGAAACAGTTGGCGCGGGATACAAATACCGCTGTCGTTGCGATTAGCGACATCAATAAGGCAGCTTATCAAGAAGCGCTCCGGACTGGAACCCTTGATATGGGGGCATTACGAGACTCGTTTAAGATTGCTCATGCTGCGGACTGCATTATGCTGTTGCAAACGGGCAAGGCACAGCGAGGCAATGATCAGCCCAAAGACCAGGTTGATTTATTGGAAGAGCGATATGCAGGTAATCACCTAAAGCTGCGACAGCTTCAGGATGTCCGGACTCGCTTCCCTTTGAATGAAAAGGCGAAAGCTACTTATGCACGTCTCAGCCTGCTCAAGAATCGAGGGGGGATGACCGCAGAACCAATGTTTGTCTATGAGCGGGCATATCACCGCTTTATTCCGGTTGATCTTGACTTGGGAGGGGATAATGAATTTGAGGATCTCTAGCTCTACTACACCATCACCAGATGTTGAACTAAACACTCTAGTAGATCCCTTCTACAACGATTTGATGGATTGGGCAAAAGAGCGTAAGCAGCAGTTCTTGAGGAATCGTGCTAGAGGTGTTTCTGTAAATTCAAGATCAGATCATACAGAACCACTGAGCAAGACAGAAATAGAAACCTGGATTGAAACCTGGTATACTCCCCCGTCTTTACCTTCAAGGATGGCTAGGCAAAAAGTTATTTCTTCTGATGCACTTTATCAAAAAATAGAAGATGCAGAAGCGGTAGAGGCAAAGGATGCTCGAGAAGAGAACCAAACGGAATCCCAAACTCCAGAGTTCAAAAACCTTCCATCTTCTCTGCCCAGTAC
>JBAUTA010001546.1:0-2145 GCA_049581985.1 Kovacikia sp. | reverse complement strand
TGCCTAACCAATCAGGAGGACATGGGGGTGAATAGGTTGCACTACCCACCAAAGCGCGGATCAAATTAGCAGAAGGTCTTTGTCCAACGGTTTTTTCTAAGCTAGATGCAGCGATCGCAGCAGCGTGAGCAACATGAGGACAAGCAAAAGAAGTGCCATCTCTTGCTGTGATAAACCGACTACCGTCTTCTCTTTGGATGGTTGGTTCCCCTAGAAAGATAAAAGGTTTCCAGTAATTGGTCAGCGCAATAAGAAAGGTTAAATGAGAATCGCCAAATCGGAGCGGATGGGGTAGGTTGAGCAGTATGGAGACCAGCGATGCCAATGTAGAAGCGATAATGGCAGCCCCTAACTTTGACCCAGAACAACTGGGAGCGCGGTTCTGGTATGAGCAGTATTTGCGGCAACGGGCAGAGAATGCAGAGTTACGATTGCAATTCACTCAACTGCAAGCGGAAGTGGAGCAGTTAAAAGAAACGCTGCGAAAATTGAGTGAACGCAACAGTGGGAATAGTTCACAACCGCCGTCCTCCGACGGATACAAGCGCAAAAGCAAAGCGATTGTACCGCATCAACGCAAGCAAGGACCAAAATACGGACATGAAGGTAAAACGCGCAATGGGTTTGAGCAAGTAGATCATCGGCTTGAACTACCTCTGGCACAGTGTCCGGTATGTGGCAGTGAATTGGAACGGGATGCAACTGTCGCTACGAAGCGACAGCAGATTGCAGAACTGGTGGAGCGTCCAGTGGAGGTGTGGGAATATGAACGCCCGGCCTATGCTTGTCGGGTCTGTGGCTGGCACGGCTATGCGGCACTACCGTTGGGCTGTCGAGAGGACTTTAGCTAGGGTGCGCTGTTGAGTAGTTTAGTTGGCTGGCTGGGCTACGGCGGACACTTGAGTTGAGCAAAGCAACGGGATTTGATTGCGACCATCTTTGGGATTCCAATTTCGCAAGGCAGTCTTGCCAAGATGCATCGCTGGTTCTGTGAAAGTTTGTATCCGAGTTACGAGCATTGGTGGAAACTAATTCAACAGCCAGGGGTGCGCTGTGTAGACGAGACGAGCTATCGCATTGATGGCATGAACTACTGGATGTGGGTGGCGACTTCGAGCCACGTTTGTGTTCTGTTTCTCGCGCCCAGTCGCAGTTCTGCCGAAGTAGAATCGTTGTTGGGCAAAGACTTTGAAGGCATTCTCAGCAGCGATTGTTGGTCTGCCTATAGTCCCCAACAGGCAAGCGCGAAACAGAAGTGTTTGGCACACATTGGCCGAGAACTCGAAGCAATGCGAGCTTCGCGCTTTGAGTCGAATCGCCAGTTCGCAAGCCAAGTGAGTGCGGTCTTTGAGCAGGCGCGGCAAGCCTATCGGAACTATCATGCAGGCACCTTAACTCTGGAACAACTCCAGAGCCAACGGTTGATCTTGGAAGCGGAACTGGCAGATGTCATCGACCATCCGCCCCAATCGGGCTGGGCTGCCGATGCCCAAACCCTGGCAAATCGCTTCCACCGCCATTGGTCAGATTGGTTCACGTTCTTGAGCGCGCTAGAAGTCAAACCCGACAATAATGATGCTGAACGGGCCCTGCGTCCGGTGGTGATTCATCGTAAGACCAGTGGCGGTGCCAGAAGTGCCTGGGGCGGACAATTAGTGTCGCTCATGTTCAGTTTTCTGGAAACGATGCGGCTGCAAGGTAAAAATGCAGTGCATGAACTGTTCAACCTGCTGGCACGTGTTGAACCTCTATTGGCTACCATTGACCGCTGAATAAAATTTGGGGTAGGGCTTTTGGGCGTTCTCAATTAGCCCTCCTTCTTGCTGTGACTAATTACGGTTTCCATTTGGGGCTTCCACCAGCAATCGTTTGAATTGCCCAGTTTCCTCCATAGGCAACAACATCAGGCTTAATAGCTGCGTTGTTACCACCATAAGAGAGTCCCCAGCCCACTCTAGTAAAGGGTGCAGGAGCATGGACTGGAGCACCTGGAAACGCATCTTTCAAGCGAACACCTGTAGTTTTTACGTGATCTCCAAGAGCATCTGCTCTAGCCAAAGCACCGACTGTAATGGCAAGTGCAGCCGTACCAGGATTACAAATTCTTTGGTCTTGTTTCTCTTTATCTAGCAGGTGTTGCCTAAC
>JBAUTA010001545.1:0-3816 GCA_049581985.1 Kovacikia sp. | reverse complement strand
TCCTTTCGTTGCTCTACAGACTACTTCAATGACCCTTGCCCGTTATCCTCTAGCGTGTTTGCTCTATCCTTTGTCGGGTATGCCTTTAATTCCTTTGCACCATTCAAAATCCTCGAACCGACCGCTAAGAGCTGATTAACGGCATCATCCTCACAGGACTGCGTCAGCCCAGAACCTGCGGCATAGCCATAAAGCTGAGAGTCAGTGCCAAAGTGCTCAAAGCAGGAGTAGCGGTAGCGGGCCCGCTGAGCTGCATCCGCATCAACCTGGGCCAGATAGTTAACCACCTCACTGATAGAGGCATACATACTATAAAGATCCAACCCGTAGAAGCCCACTTTTCGACTGAGCGATGGCAAAGCATCATTGACCTGACGTAACCAAGCTATGAATTTCAAAACATCAACATTGCGCCACATCCAGGTCGGAAACCGCTGAAAGCCGCCTCGAAGTGCCTCTTCTGGGGTTGGGTCATCATTGACGCCGCGCACAAATCGGTTTACCCGATAAGCATCAGGCCAGTCGGCTTCCACAGCAACTACTGTAAATCCCTTTTCTTGAATCAACCGTTTGGTAATTTCGGCTCGTTGTTCGTAAAACTCATGGGTCCCATGAGTGGCCTCGCCAAGGAGCACGAAACGAGCATCCCCAACTAAATCCAGGAGGGGGTCATAGTCTGTGGCTGTGCCCGTCAGGGGATAAGCAGACTGGCACAGGGCATGGGTCAGTTGAGAGTTTGCTGTAACCATTTTCTCCCCTTCTATCTCGATTAAGGCAGGTTATAGAGGCGGAATGGCTACCGCCTGAAGTTGATACCCGGCGGGGTAGTTCATTATGGGGTAGTTCATTATATAGTTAGGCCGCTCTCAATCTTGAAATGGAGAACCGTATGAAAATCGGAATCATTGGATCGGGTGATGTGGCGAAGGCGTTGGCCGGTGGCTTCCTCCAGCATGGTCATGAGGTAATGCTTGGCACGCGCGCGCCGTCCAAGCTGGCAGATTGGGCGATAAAGAATCCCAAGGCCAGTATTTCCAGTTTTTCGAAGGCGGCAAGTTTTGGCGACGTGGTGGTTCTGGCAGTCAAAGGCACAGTTGCGGCGGAGGCACTCCATGCCGCGGGCGCTGCGAATCTCTCGGGAAAGACGGTCATCGACGCGACTAATCCAATTGCTGACGCTCCACCTTCGAACGGCGTGTTGAAGTTTTTCACCAATCTTGACGAGTCTCTCATGGAGCGGCTGCAGGGCGAATTTGACGACGTTCGCTTCGTGAAAGCGTTCAACTCAGTCGGCAATGCCTGTATGGTCAATCCGCAATTCAAGGGCGGCAAACCAACAATGTTCATTTGCGGCAACGATGAAGCAGCGAAAAAGATCGTGAGCGGAATCCTCGATCAGTTCGGGTGGGAAACGGTAGATATGGGCAAAGCCGAGGCGGCCCGCGCGATCGAGCCGCTATGTATGCTTTGGTGTATCCCCGGCTTCCTCCGCAATGACTGGGTTCACGCTTTTAAGCTGCTCACCTGACCATGAAGAGCGGCCTAACATAGTCCCTTGGGCAAAAATGTTATCCTCCGACCTGGTGCCTTGAACCATGCCGAGACTGAGCCTTTTCGAGCGCTTGGGGAAAAACACTCATTATTGGAAAAGGCCATTAACATTGGAAATAATTCTACCTACCTATATAAGCCAAATAGGGGAATGGGGGAATGGGGATAAATTCAGTCTAAACAGTAGTTGGGTAGCCAGCTGGTGATCATGAAGTTGGTCACGTCTGGCATCGTGGGGGTGCAGCACGAATGCGGAGAGTGTGATGAAGATTCTGACTGTGTATGCGCATCCTGATCCTAAGTCGTTTTGTCATGCCGTGCTGCAGAAGTTCACCAAAGGACTTGAAGACGCCGGGCACACCAATGAAGTGATTGACCTCTATGCAATAGGATTTGATCCCGTTCTCAGGACCCAGGATTTCCCCAATTGGCTTCCCGATGAAAACGCACCAGATGTAGTCGAAAAGGTGGTGAAGGAACGAGTGTTCGCAGGCAATGCTCGCCTCGTACAGCGGATGATCATGTGGAGCATGTTTCGCAACAAGAGTCCCTTGGAAGTCGTAACTCTGCTGAGGAAACGAGGACCCAAAGATGTGCGGGAGCAGCAAGAGAAGGTGGCAAGGGCAGAAGCCCTGGTGTTCATATCCCCTGTTTGGTTCGTTGGGTTTCCAGCCATTCTCAAAGGCTGGATCGAGCGGGTATTTACTCTTGGGTTTGCGTTTTCATTGACATCGGCAGGATGGCGAGGTGATATTCGAGGCCGACTTCCCCTCCTCAAGCATGACAAGGCCTTGATCATCAACACAACGATCTTCAACGAAGAAGCCTATCAAGACGGCTTAGGCGAAGCGATGAAGAGACTGATTGATGAGTTTACTCTGCACTACCCAGGAATTCGAACGATTGAACATGTGTACTTCTACGCCGTCAACATGGCCGACGAGAAGACTCTGCAAAGCTATCTAGAGCGAGCCTATCTCCTGGGAAAGGAGTTTGCCCAGTCATAATGGGCAGGACTTGCTCTTGGTTGGAAAGGCGGGGCGTCCTGGTCGCAAACTAGGGCACATGCTTATGAATGATCTGCAAGTGTATCGCTAGACGGGTGCGAGGGCGGTGTGGATGAGATTTAACCTACAAACTCTACACATGTGAATTCCGGAAAAGATGGGGTCTTGGGGAGTATTAAAAAGTCGGGGGTCTGGATGCGGCCAATGGGCTTCGGATGTAAGCTGTTGGGATGATGGACACTGCCTTGGCTCCCTTCAAGCGCATCATCCTGCGTGCCATACTAAACGATGTCAGGCCTATTGTGGCAAGGGTTATCGCTGTTCCCGACGACTTGGAAATCAGCGACCTGCATGAAGCATTTTTGAGCATATTCGGCTGGACTTACGCTCCCGGCTTCATCATCCGGATCCATGCCCAGGAATGCAACACCTTCCCTGAGCCTGTTAGACCCCCGACTTTTTTTTATGCTCTCCACTACCGAAGATTTGGATTCAGGATGCACTCTGGAGTACAGATTGATTCACACGCGGTTTACCAAAACGTTCCCAAGCACTACCACCTCGCAAAAATAGTTCCATCCAACGAATAGGCTCTCCATCGGCAGTAGCCCAACCAGAGCTACCTGGAGCAAAAGCCAGAGTGCCTTCTGGCACCCGGAAACTCCCGTCTGAGAAGATCGCGTCGCTTACTACATCACCAATGCGGATGACACACTTGGTTTGAGGTTCTAAGCGAATGGTATGGGCGGCAATCGTGGTTTTAATATTGCCGTAGCCATCAATCCAGGCAATGCGATTGTCCGGAGGATCAGGAATTTGCGGTAAACTCAACGCCGCGCCCAATAAGCTGAAGTCATTGTGAGCAAGGGCAGTTGCGGCAGTCGGGAATATATCGCGCGACCGAAATTGCGATCCCCCCCGTGAGACATTGACCCCTTTAAGCACCTGGGCATGGTGTTTGATAAACGAAAGAGTATATCCAGCATTAACACCTACCACCTTCACGTCATTCGGCAACAAAGCATAGGTTAACCCTTCCCCTTCATTGTCTCGTCTGGCTTCCAGATCATCTTGGCGGGGAGCACAGTTATGGTAGACCAAGCGATCAGGGGGACCGGAGTTTAACCCTAATTGAGCAATCCAAAACCCCGTTGCAAGGGTACTAAATGGGGGCACCGAGAGCAGGTTAATTTGTGCCTGGGGGAATGCCATCGATAGCCGCTGAGTCACCTCAATAAACGCTGGGTCGCCGATACCG
>JBAUTA010001544.1:0-4573 GCA_049581985.1 Kovacikia sp. | reverse complement strand
TCCGTGCTACCCCAAGCATAGCCCCATGATAATGCCGGAGAATGCCGCAAGAACAATAACCCGTGCAATGGTCTGGAAACGATTTGCTCCCAAAGCGAGAGTAGCAAGGCAAAGTGGAAGCGTAAATATTCGTTACGATATCTCGTTCTATTGAGAATGACTAAATTTATTGAGAATAGTTGACGTAAAAATAGGCTTTCCAGATTCGTATTATTGCGAATTTCATAGCCAATATTTGCGCTTTCACATCTTAATGTGAATGGGCATTTCTAGAGGGGGGGGGTAGTTAGAGCAGTATAAGTACATCCCGATGAATACATAAATACTTAGTTTTTCCCTTGCCTACCAAGGAGGCTTTTTTAAATGCTCCCAGAAACCTGGTGACAGTTATCCGCGTAGTACCCACTATGCTGGCAATTTCTTGATGGGTGAGGCGAATATCTATACGAATCCCTTCTGGGCTTTCCTTTCCAAACTCTCGAGCGAGGAAAGCTAAAAACCTCAACAAGCGTTTCTCAATCTGATTATTGTTCAGAATTGACCATAAAATCTCCGTTTGCTGTAGGCGACGAATTAATAACTGATTAATCTCCATCGCTAGAGCAGGAGATTTCTGGATATGTCGCCAACTCAAGCGCAACAAGTCTACCTCTGTCAGGGCTTGGACATCATAGGAATCAAGGTCAGTGAAGGCTCTACTAAAGGGCATCATCGGCCCAAGCATCCCTAAAATCGATTCATCCCCTGAGTAATGCAAAGCCTGTATCTGGACAACACCCCGATAGACTATCCAGACATCATCCTCTTGGAGGGGGATCTTCTGTTTTGCAGCGAAGTGGAGGAGATTACGCTCCTGATAGATTTCTTCCAGTACTTCAAAAGTGTCAGTCTGCAAAGCCATGTACGAAACTCCATCAGCCTAAAAAACTCAATATTTCTTAGCTAAATTTTCATTTTTGGCGGGATGGGGACTATTCGCCATAGTTTAGTTTTTAGGCATTGCCGCCTTAGCATAGTCTTATCTGGTAAAGGCTGGGTTAAGAGGGGAAGCAGAAAAGCGATATGGGAGCATAACAAATTAGTATGATTAGCACCACATTGAAGTACAGCCTTCGTAAATGATTCTTCTATTGAGAATTGGAATGCTTACATCCCTTATTTTTCGCTGCTAATTCTCATTAAGCTTTCTATTCCAGAACACATACTACAAATCATACTGATTTGTTAAGCTCCCATGACTGCGCTGGCCGTTTCGTCATGACTGGTTTCCATGGCAAGAATTACAGCCATACCATAATCAAAAGCTTATGTAACTCATTTGTAACAAATATGAGTATCTAACCAATAATTATTTACCTTAGATTTAAGCACTTCTCGTTAGCATATTACCGTAGCTAGATGCAAATATAAAGTTCTTCAAATTTCTTCCTAGACATGATCCCCGCTAACAAAAAAAGACTATAACAAAATAAAGAAACAAGCTTTTGGTGTTGGGGTAAGGCCCAGGTTCTTTGTTGAAATAGGTATTTAGGGGATTCTAGAGATGACACTAACTTTAGTTAGAAAAGCAGTCACAGCAAAAGAGATAGTTGCGGAAAAAATCTATGACGAGCTTGCTACCCGACCCCGGTCCATTGTGCAATTGAGCCGTGATCTCGACTTCGCCCCATGGCAAATTTTCCGGGCTGTCCATGAATTGAATCAGTCAGGTAGCTTGGCTTACCTGCCCTCACGAGGACATTGGATTGTGACTGATTAGCGTTCTATTTGGCACTTTATGGCCCTCAAACCTAACGAAAGGCTTGAGGGCCGCTCTATGGAGTGCCTTGTATACCAATCCGTAGGCTGCTCTAGGCTTAGGCTACACGGAACAACTTGGACTTCTGGAGGGCCGCTCATAATCTGTAACCCATGAGTAGACCTTTATGCTCAAGCCCTCACAGGATAATGATCCCCGCCTCTCCTCCCAGATTTAGTGGAATCGTGCATACATCGGAAAGGTACATCGTCAGGGGCTCACTGGCTTTCGCCCCAAGCTCAAAAGCATTAGTGGGAGAACTCAGACCGACGAGGACAACCACCTTTTGGTAGTCCTCTAGGATAAAGTACAGACTTTTTGGCCCTTCAACTAGTACGCGTCATAGTAACCAGCCGATAAGGCATAGGAGCATAACAAATTAGTATGATTAGCACCACATTGAAGTACAGCCTTCGTAAATGACTCTTTTATTGACAATTGAAACGCTTGCATCCCAAGTTTTTCGTTGCTAATTCTCGTTAAGCATTCTACTCTAAAACGCATACTATAAATCATAGTAATTTGTTACGTTCCCTTACTCTGTTCCGTGGTGACAACGGAACAGATTCCATAGGGAGAGATAACTCTCCACTCACATGAGCGGATTCACTTTTAATCTTCTCACACTCGACTTTCTAAATCGCACACTACTTTTACCAAGAATGTAAAGCCCGCAGTTGAGGTGTTTTTTTTAACTGATGGGCCTGCATACGAGTCAAGACATCATCCAAAATAGTCACAGCCTCTGGCAGATAAGGACCTTTATTTAACATGACGCACTCAGCCCGTTCAGCCATAGCCGCATCCGTCATTTCAGCTCGTGAGGGCGTTCCCTTCGCCACAAGGTTTTCTAGTACCTGAGTGGCCCAAATAACGGGGACATGGGCAGCCTCACAGAGCCAGAGGATCTCTTCCTGCATTTCGGCAAGACGCTGGTAGCCAATCTCTACGGCTAGGTCCCCACGGGCAATCATTACGCCAAAGGGTTGTTGGCCCGCAGCATGGACAATTAGTTCTGGCAGATTGCTGACTGCTTTTGGCGTTTCAATCTTAGCGATCATGGCAAGCGGATGTGAACGTCCCCCGATGCGCGACTGTAAGGCCTGCTGTAAGAGCTCAATATCACCCGCTTCTTGCACAAAAGAGTAGCCTACGATATCGGCATGCTTGACAATAAAGTCCAGATCCTGAAGGTCTTTTTCTGTGAGTGGATAAAGGTGGAGTATGGTATCTGGAAAATTAAGCCCCTTATCTGGGCGAAGTTTCTCTCCTTTGGACCGAGCCTGGGTGATGCCCAGAAGGACTCCTTCTTCGGTACAAGATTCCACGCAAGCACCGATCCGACCATCATCGATCCAGACGGAGGCTCCAACCTGCAGTTGCTCCAGGATTTCTGGAAGGGTGCAATGGGCTTGGAAGTAAGCAGGTTCAGCAATGGTAGGCGGACAAGAGGTAAGTAAAAGCCGATCTCCCTGGAATAGACGCCATTCGGGCTCCACATGATCAGTCGGTGCGATTATGGAACCAAGACGTGCTTTAGGCCCACTCAAATCCATCAAGATCTTGCAGGAGCGTCCTGTTTCCATTTCTGCTTGTCGCAGATTCGCAATCATCGCTTCCCAAACTTCAGCGGTATCGTGAGCACAGTTAATGCGAATACAGTCTATTCCTCGTTCCACCAGATCCCGCATGAATAGATAATCACTGGCGGCTATGGTGGGTAGCGTGACCATAATTCTGACCTGACGCAGGGTAACTACTGGACCAAAAACATCCTCGGTGTTTTGCTGGAGCAGACAATCGCCCTCAAGAAATGCCTTTACGGATGGACGGTTCGATAAAGAACCAGAATTAACCTGACAGATCATTTCCAAGGTTGCAATGACGGCATCTAAATTAGGCATGACACGCGCTTCAAGACGCCCCAAAGAAGACAATCCCCAGGGTATGAGGGCAGCTTGCAGAGGGCGCAAGTCGTGCCGTCTGAGCGCCACATAGTAAGCAAGATTGAGACCACTTCCGAGAAACACCTGCCGCTGAATGTGCGACCGCCATTGGTCAAAGATTTCTTGACCTTCTTGGACAACAAGCTGACGTAGCTGTTTCAGTTTATCCAGTAAGGTCTGAGGGTTGGAGGCATCTAAAGTGGAATAGTCAAAAGTTTCATGCTCTATAGTTGAAAGCGACATAAAGAAACCTCTAAAATGCGGGGTATTGAAAGATTGACAAGGGGCATAGTGCGTGTTTTTTCGCTAGGACTTTAGGGATGGAGTAGAAGGTTCTAGAATCATTTGATGCAGACGATGGCGGAAATCTGAATCCAGATACTGATGACGCAAGGTTTCCCAATTCACCATCGCGTTGTTCTGAGTTTCTTGTATAGCCGTTTGCAGTTCTGGCAACTCTGAGTTTTTGGGTAACTCATCCGATAGCAACTGTCTTAAGACATGGGTATCTTGAACTTTACCCAGACTGTCTTGCAGCTGTTTTATTTCATCAATCCAGTCTTGAAAGGCTTGGTCATAAAAATCAGTAAAGAACTCTGCTTGATACCGGACAGCCTTACAGAGCTTGCGTAGGTCGTGGAGGACAAGACTACTCGCCTTTGATCTATCCTCGACCGAGATCTGCCAACCAGGATGGAGCATTAAAGCGGACAACAGGGGGTTGAGCAGGTCAGGGAGGACGACCAGGAGCGGGAGATCGGCCAATGATGTGTACTTTGTTTTCTTCAGCCAGTCTTCATAAGCAGCTTTCAACTTTTCGTAGAAAGGC
>JBAUTA010001543.1:0-2247 GCA_049581985.1 Kovacikia sp. | reverse complement strand
AGTCAACATCGGTCATGTTGCGCTGAATCCAGATTTTTTCGTTTCTGATTTCCATATGAATGATGCAGCCATAAATGTGATGTGCTTCTTCCCAACCCAAGGTCACGAGCAGGTAGCGATCGCGGTTCGTGTCACAAATCAATTCTCGCTCAATATTAGGATTGAGGGATTTGTACCCTGCCTGTTCAGTCATCAAGGTTTGAATAATTTGCCGATATTGATCTAGTTTAGCCATCTACCCAGTTCTCCACGTTCAAGTCAAGAATCCGCGAAAATTCCCTAACTCAGATCTTGCACCTTTTCCAATAAGCCAGATCAGGTAAGGATTTGAGGATAATTTCAACCCCGTATTGTGCGGCAATATCTGCACTGATTCGGATGTGCCTGAGCAGTTGGAACCAGACAATCGAGGGCAATAACGTCTCGAGGGCTAAGCGACTGGTCGCTTTCCAGTCGAGCATAGGTGGCCATGACCATTGGTCAATCCAATGCGCTAACAGATAGGCAATCAACGACAGAATCAACCAGCGATACACGCCTAACTTCGTGCCCTGACCAAAGCAATGCAGACCAAACTGATGCTTGGCGGTCTTAAAAAAGCCCTCTATCGCCCAACGCTTGCGCCCTAACTGGAGGAGATACGCCCCAGAATAAGGATAGGTGGAGGCTACAAAGCGCAATTCTCGCTTGCCATCCGCCCGTTTGAGCCAAAACCAGGAGACTGTGAGCGGATAGTCGATGTCCTTGAGGTAAACTTGGAGACCCCGTTGGGCGCGACAATATAAGTCTTTGAGACAGCGACCGTCTTGCAATTTACGATTGCTCCGCAGGCCCACAATCGGTCGCCAGGAGCGTTGGCGCACCGCCTTGAGAAACTCTATGGCACCAAATTCCGTATCCACTTGCACCAGGACAATTCTACCCTTGACCAGGGATTTGGGCACCGTTGCCAACAACTTGCACGCCAATTGCACTGGACTAGGATGTCCCTTGCCCCGCCAAACCCGAAAGTTCCAAGGGACTCGCCATTCGCCCACCACCAGATAGAGCACCACCAGATGGAGTCCTCGTTTGCCATTGAGCATCCGCACCCAGGGGTCAGGTGCCTTGGGGTCTGCGGTGGGGGTACTTAAATGCCAGAACTTGCCGCTTTTCTCCAGGCTCGTCAAGTCAATCAAGATCCGCACTGGAATATTGCGGTGGGGGAGATGGGCCGCAATCTGTTGCAAGACGGCCTGACGTGTCGTTCGAATCACACGCCGAGTGGACCAAGCATAATGGTTGAGCCATCGACTTAACGAACTAGCCGATTTCACTTGGGTGTGTTCGGGCAAGGCATGGCCTTGGGCCTCTAGAAACAATCCCAATAGCGCTTTGAGACTGGCTTTCTGATAGGTGCTAGGCATCAGGCATAAGAGGCTATACACTAGCCCTTGGGCGTGTTGAAGGATGGTTTCCATGACCGTCTTCTGATATTTTTACTACGCCCTTTTTTTCAGATTTTGTCTCCTTTGGCAACCCTTATTGAGAATGCTGCAAGATCTCAGTTAACCGAGAAGTATTGGGTTTTACCTCTCTTTTACCAATCTCGTCGCGAGAGAAAATCTGAAACCTTTGAGTTTCGTTAAGATCAGGTTGGCATAGTCTAGAGGTGACTTTGGGGTGAAGATTCTTGTCATAGAAGACGATGATCTGATTGCTAGGGCGTTGACCACTGTCCTGACTGACCAAACCTATGCGGTGGAAGTTGCCAAGGATGGGGAAGCCGGATGGGATTTGATTGAACTCTATGCCTACGATCTGATTCTTTTGGACATCGTATTACCCAAGCTTGACGGGATTAGTTTTTGCCGACGGGTGAGATCCCAGGGGTATCAAATGCCTATCTTGCTTTTGACTGGGAGAGACAGCAGCCACGACAAAGCCGTTGGTTTAGATGCGGGCGCGGATGATTATGTCGTTAAACCGTTTGACCCCGAAGAATTAGTGGCTCGGGTGCGGGCACTGCTGCGGCGCGGCACAGTCCCAGCAGCGCCGGTGTTGGAGTGGGGGAATCTGCGGCTTGATCCAGGGAGTTGTGAAGTCACCTATGCTGGTCAACTGCTGTCATTGACTCCGAAAGAGTATGCCTTGCTAGAGCTGTTTTTGCGAAATCCTCAGCGGGTCTTCAGCTGCGGCATGGTGCTAGAACATCTCTGGGCATTTGAAGAGAGTCCCGGAGAGGATGCGGTGCGGACTCACATCAAG
>JBAUTA010001542.1:0-2868 GCA_049581985.1 Kovacikia sp. | reverse complement strand
GATCAAACATGCGTTTGATGAAAACCCTGGTCTGCCTAATCTGCTTCTGGCACCTGAGTTTAAGCAAACAATTCTGGATCGGCAGGCAGCTTGGCGGGAGGTGGTTGCAACCGCGGCGAAACTGGGGATTCCGGTTCCCGCTTTTAGTGCGTCATTGGATTACTTTGACAGCTACCGACGCGATCGCCTGCCTCAAAACCTGACTCAGGCACAACGCGACTACTTCGGTGCGCATACTTACGAGCGGGTAGACAAACCCGGTTCCTACCACACCGATTGGATTCATACCATAGAAACCCCTGAGGTCGTTTTAGCAAAATAGGAAGCGAAATCTGGAGACTAGTAGACAAAAACGAAAGTTTTGGAGGGAGTAGAGGGGAGAAAACCCCCTTTTGGGGGCGAAGCCCCCACTCCCCCATGGTGCAAAATTTATGATTTGCACCACTAGAATAGGGCGATAGGCAATCCGCGATGGTCAATGGGTGATGGGAAAGAAGAGTTAAGAGCTAAACGGTTTGAATTTATTCTGACTCCTGGCTCCTGCCTGATAACCTTGGTCACCGCTTACCCCTCGTCTATCGTTCATCGCCTTTTTTTGCCCTATCCCCCTTCTCAGCCCATCCCTTGTCTAGATTGCAGGAACTTCAACCGGGAAGAGTGCGTCATAGGGAGAAGAGTGTTTTAGAACAACTTCCTCCATGAATCATTCTCTTCCTGTATCCTGGTCAACGGTTGAGGCGATCGCTCCCCAAGTGCCAGTGCAAGCTGAAAAACTCTCTAACTACGATTTAGTCTTGCGGTGTCAGATTGGGCATCGTCCTGAGAAGGCTGCATTCACAGAGTTGCTGCGTCGTTACCAGTCTCATGTTGAGAAGGTTCTATACCATCTCGCGCCTGACTGGTCCGATCGGGCGGATTTGGTGCAAGAGGTCTGGATTCGAGTTTACCGAAACATTCGGCGTTTGAATGAACCTGAGAAGTTTCGGGGTTGGTTGAGTCGGATTGCCACAAATTTGTTTTATGATGAGTTGCGGAAACGCAAGCGAAATGCTCAGCCGCTTTCGCTGGACGCTCCGTTGACCGTTGATGATGGCGAGATGGACTGGGAAATTGCGGCGGCAACTCCAGGTCCCGATGAGAATTTAACAACGCGGGAATTCTATGCTCAGCTTCGGGAAGCCATTGCGGACTTACCAGAAGCGTTTCGGACGACTATCATTCTGCGAGAAATTCAAGGAATGCCCTATGAGGAAATTGCTGAGATCACAGGGGTTTCTTTGGGAACAGTGAAATCTAGAATTGCTAGAGCACGGCTCCGGCTCCAATCTCAGTTACAAACTTATCTGGATGGAGCCTGAGTTGGGTGAAGACCAATAAGGACTAATTATAGAAGTGAACAGAAAAAATCGAATTTAGAATTTTAGTGAACAGTTTTCTCCTGGAAGTTGCTCCATAATTTGGGGTTAAGTAGGTAGTCTTGATTAATTGGAAGAATCGGGGTGTAGGGGGGTTGCCCCTGAAATAGCTTTAGGTTGACCGTATTCGCCTACTTAGATTCAATTCAAGTTCGTTTCGTTGCTAATTGTTGCGTTTTTCCTAGTTCCCATTCCGGGTGCATTCCCTCTACACGAAGTGATGCTGAAATGACCTACGACTCTAACTCACACAACAACAATTTTGAACCCACTCCGGCAGACAAGCGGAATCCGTCGCCGGGATCGCTGGGCACTATTCAGCGCGATCGCTTTGAGCTGCTGAGCGCCTATTTGGATGGTGAAGTGACGGCAACTGAACGCAAGCAGGTGGAAGGATGGCTTGCCAATGACTTGACCGTGCAACAGCTCCACGCCCGACTGCTCAAATTGCGGCAGGCGTTTCAGGCTGTGCCGACCCCTGCTCCTGAGCAATCAGTTCAGGAGACGGTAGACAAGGTATTTGCCCAAGTAGAGCGTAAATCCAGACTGTCTCTGATCTGGGGTGGGGCGGCGATTGCGGCTCTGCTTGTGGGGGCTGTAGCAACCCTGTATGCGGGCGATCGGGCTTTCGCTCCCCAAATTGCCACGAGATCTCCTGCACAGGTTCAGTCTCCCCAGGAAGAAGCATCGGCTGAACTCCTGTTGGTTGCCCTCGATCGTCCATTGGTGGCGATTCCTAAGGCTCCTATTGCTCAGCCTGGCATCCCTGGAAAGAGCTCTTCAGATCTGACTCCGGGTGCTGATACTACTATCCGTTAGGATCTGGCTGCTGCTTGGTGTTCCAGGTTCCCTCGGTCAATAAAACGCCACTGAGCCGTATCACCTGCTCAGTAGTCATGGTGTATGCCCAGGCAGATCCTAGAGCGGAGTGATGGGGGGTAAATACTTCAATCAACCTGCGTTCATACTGATTCTGCTCAGGCGTTTGACCGGGGGCATAGCGTTCTAATTCTTCGGGATCGTGCTGCTCAAACTGGTCAAGAATGGGCAGGATGGCTGGACTAGCAAAAGATAGGAGAAATCCGTGAACCTGGGACTGAGGGCTGAAGGGGGCGGAGGATGAGGGAATCATGGCGGGATAGCCGAGCGGTAAGGCGTAAAGTTGCCCAGGGGCGATCGCTTCACATATGTTTACCACATACCTGGCACACAATCCATAGTTAATCTCGCCAGGTTTCAGTGTGCCGTAAACAAATACTTTCAGAAATTTGCTCATCAGTTACCTATTCTGCTTGGCTGCTCAGGAGCTATGGCTTTTGAGGTTTGGGATTTGATACCAATTTAAGGAATAAAAGTTACAGATGGGGATGTGGGGGCTTCGTCCCCAGCCAGGTTATATACAAGTTCCTAATGGGGAGGTGGCAACAGACTGGGCTTCCGACCCTTGGGGGAC
>JBAUTA010001541.1:0-1607 GCA_049581985.1 Kovacikia sp. | reverse complement strand
CCTATGTCGATCTTGACTTGGTCATTACCTCTGCTCCTTCGGAAGCGGAGATTGGCCTCCTGCTATCTGAGAGTGTAACGAGTCTCGACAGTCTGGAGGAAGTTGACGACTGGCGGCTGAATCAATTTTGGATTTCTCAGGATGCGCGACAGACGTTTGCAGATTCTATCGTTAGGAATCGTTTAGATACTGCTCGACAGGAAGCTGAGTGGAAATTATCCCCATTACGGATTCCAGATCGCGAAGCTCAGACATGGGAGGATACACATCCGCTAGCTCAAAACCAGTGGACTAGGGACAAAAACAAGCTATGTCACAGCCACTACATCAATGTTGTGAAAGCAATCAAATGGTGGCGCAGGGTCAAGCACCCTACCCCTAAATATCCGAAGGGCTATCCGGTTGAACATCTCATTGGGCAGTGTTGTCCTGATGAAATTTCCTATGTTGCGACTGGTGTAACTCTAACGCTTGAGGCTATTGAATCTAAATATGCTGCATACGCAGCTTTAAAAATAACTCCTGATCTCAGAGATCATGGAGTTCCTTCTCACAATGTCTTTAAGCGAGTATCTGGAGAAGACTTTGCAGAGTTCCATGCGCAGGTTTGTGAAGCTGCCAAGATTGCCCGACAAGCTCTCGACGCCGATACTGTCCACGAGAGTGCCCGGTTGTGGCGAGAACTTTTTGGTAACAAGTTTCCTGAGGCACCTGAAAATAGTTCAGGTCGAGAGCCAGACCCCTCTCAACCTGGTGGCTTTACTCAGCGCCAATCGGTATCAACTGTTGGAACAGGTCGTTTTGCATGAATCTTACGCCATCAGAAGATTTACTAGCTGGGCGTCGGGCATTGGATGCACTGGCAGGCTCAGTGGCAATTATCCAAGACTGGACATGGTGTAGTGAGTTTGGACGATGGACACTGGCTTGTCAGATCTGCTCTAGCCAGGGGCATTCAAGTAACTGGTACATACTGGCTGAGGCAAGTTACCCGTTTGGCGAGATTGACTTTTACCCTGCTGAGATTGGCGGTATTGGGCAGACTTATCCCCATCAAAATCACAATGGATGGCCGGAAGCTGGTTTTCTGTGGCGCAAGGGTAAAATATGCCTGGACTCTTCAGTGAGTTCACTGGGTCGCATTGGGGGAGAACGTGAACCATTCAATTCGCACGAGCGACTAATATGGTACTGCCAGCGAGCCATTGCTTGGATTACTGCTGCTGAGGGTGGCACCCTGACAAAGCCAGGAGATCCCTTCGAGCTGCCACACTTTCCACATCGAGAGACATCGCTGGTTGCTTTCAGCGAAACACCACAAAACTTACCACTGTGGCAGGAACTTACTTGCCGAGCAGGCATCTGCGAATTATCTAAAGTCAAGCAAAATCCCCGCATCTTAGTAGTTCAAAAATTCTTGGCTGATGATGGTAGCAAAATCTATGAATCTCATTGGGGTTCTTGTCTTAAAACATTGGGTGATCAAGTTCGTGCCAGAGTTTGGGGGCTGTGGCTCAGACTGCACAAGGTACCAGTGCTTCCGCCCTGGGAAGCCCCAACAAAATGGGAACAACTGAGGGAGATTGCAGAGTCTCAGGGGTTTGATC
>JBAUTA010001540.1:0-7002 GCA_049581985.1 Kovacikia sp. | reverse complement strand
GTGGAAGAGCTGCGCAACCGCCAGGTCAAGAACTTTTTCACGCTGTTGCTGACTGCCGTGGGCGCCCCGCTCATCCTGATGGGCGATGAGGTGCGCCGCACCCAGCAAGGCAACAACAACGCCTACTGTCAGGACAACGAAATCAGTTGGTTCGACTGGACGCTGCCCGACAAGTATCGCGACATCCACCGCTTCGTCAAGCAGCTAATTGCGGCGCGTCTTCACTACGGGCAGGGCCGAACCGACATGGATACGCTGCTGGCGCTCCTGCAGCAGGTGCAAATCAAACTGAGCGGCGTGACGCCGGGCATGCTGGATGAAGGTTACACGTCGCACGCGCTGGCCCTATCGCGTATGTCGCCGGCTGGCACGGAGCGCTTCTATCTGATGGTCAACGCCTACTGGGAGGCGCTCAACTTCACACTGCCATCGGTGTCTCCGACGGCCCAGCAGAACTGGTGCCTCTGGATCGACACAAGTCGCCCAGCACCGAATGATATCTATGCCCCGGATGACACGCCGCCTGTCGTCGGCAGCACTTATAAGGTTGGCCCACGCTCTATGGTGGTGTTGGTAGCAAAAGTGGAATCGTGACTGTGCATGCCAATAATAATGAATTACACATCATTCTAACGTTACAGACGTCAGGAGACTGGCCCTGTTGCCAAAAACTGATGTACTGGTTTGATATACCAACTATCCCGCCTTGAGCCAACCGTAATGGAGTCGCAGTTCCCCTTCAAATGGCAGTACTTCTTGCCTGACGTCTATGAGATGTACTGCTAAAAGCAGAGAACCTAAGGGTATTGAACAGCATGAAACATCATTTCTTACTGAGATGTAGGCTCCAACTGATGCTGATTAGCTGCATCACCAGTTTAATGCTAGCAGTCAGTCCCCTAACTGCTGTTTTGGCACAAGGTGAAACGCCAATCCCCTACAAAGGAGGCTATAGATTTTCAGGAGATATTGTATCCGTACCAGTTCAATTAGATGGCTACAAGGTGTTCGATATTGCCGCTGCCCAGGCAGAAAAAAATGATGGTCTGGGAAGGTTAGAGTCTACAAATTTCCGGCGATCGCGCATTGAAAACCGCCTGCAATCAACCCTACAATTAGCTCTCAACAATCGTATTCCACCGGAACTGATTCAGGTAACAACCACCCAGCTTAACAAGCAGGAGATCGTCCTGATTAGGGTCAAAGACCAGCTCTTACCGCCGATCGTTACCGTTACGGACCTGGATGCCGAAATCTATAGCTTGCCAACGACTGAAGTGGCTGAAGAATATCGTCGGCAGACACAAATAGCACTACAACGGGCATGGCTAGAGCGTCAGCCTGCTGCCCGCCAACTACAAATAATCTGGGCTTCGATCATCGCGGCTAGCATAGCACTGGTGATGGGGTTATTAATTTGGGGACAACGATATCTCGCTGCACGCAACAAAACCCTGAGCCAGACCTACCAAATAGAAAGAGTAAACCTGAATCAACACCAAGCAAGGTTTGCCGACCAGGATGCTACCACAGGGAGCGACGAAAGGCTCGATCAACACGAATTACAACGGCGGCTCGACCTTCAACGCTGGCAGCGAAGATTTTTACTGATCCTGCAAGTCATTGTATTGGTCAGTGGACTGGGATTGATCTTCCGTCTCTTTCCAGAAACCCGCCTTCTAGGAATTCGGCTGATGAATCAGCCTTTCTGGTTGCTCCTGCTGTGGGTTGTCATTGCATTCATCATTCTGATTAGTCGATTAGGAATCGACAAGTTGCTAAGGCGGTGGGCAAATCCCCCAGACAAGATATCTCCTGGCTTGCTTCAACGGCGGCAAAAACGATTGCCAACGCTGTCCAAAATCTGGAAAGACACGATGACTATCCTGGTAACCGGTTTGGGTGTCATTTTCTCGATCTCCCTTTTGTTCCTTTCCTATGGAGCGACAACCGTTATTACAAGCGTCGGAGGTGTTGGCATTGTTGCATCTCTTCTGTTTCAGTCCCTCATTAAAGATGTCCTGAACGGATGGTCATTTCTGCTAAGGGATGTCTACACCAGTGGAGACATTGTGACGATTCAAGATGTTTCTGGCGTGGTGGAACAGATGGATCTGGTCGTGACTCAAGTGCGAAGTTCTCCAGGCGAGCTGATTACGATGCGAAACAGCGAAATCACTTCTATCAAAAATCTCTCGAAGGATTGGTCTCGCATGGATTTCACCGTATCGGTAGTTCATGACGCAGAGGTACATGTAGCCTTAGAGCTTATGCAAGAGGTTTTTACGAGCATGAAAACAGACCCGGTTTGGGGTCCGCTGTTAATTGATGAACCCGATATTCTGGGGGTTGAGAAAATAGATCTGTATGGCGTTTTGCTTAAAATTCGGGCAAAAACCCAACTCGGACAGCAATTTTCCATCACCCGCGAGTTCCAGCTCCGCCTCCTGGAGTCTTTTAGAGCATCGGGTATTCAATTTTCTAGGCTTCAGTACGAGATTCGATAGTGCAACATATCAAGGAATCATCATGCAAACTCTACCTAAGAATGCGCCACAAGCCTTTCATCGGCCTCCTAATTTGATTAACAGAGACTCAATGCTTAAATGTTCCATGAGGCCAGCTAAACCTTAAAGCGAAGAAGTGAAGCAAGTTTTTTCTCTGCACCCCGTGGGGGCTTACATTTCTCTGTGACCAGATACTATGACATTAAACCCTGGAATCTGGCCATGTATTTCAGTTTTGTGACGTTAACGACGGTTGGCTATGGAGATATTATTCCCGTTAACAAATGGTTAATGGCCCTGGCGATGTTTGAAGCCATGAGTGGATCAATTTATCTGACCATCATTGTTGCTAGACTGGTCTCACTATATGGCTCTTCAGATTAGCCCATTCAAATAGCACTGGGAGCTTAAAAATTAGTACGATTTGTTACGCTCCCAAAGTGTTACCAATAATTGAACCAGGCCCTGGACGTGATGTAATTCTGCGAGAGTCCCTTGTCTTTGCCCAATCACAAAACGAGGAGTAGCGTATGTTCAACGTGACGGATTATCCGCTGCTTGTTTTCGCGCTCTCTTTTACTGTGCTGTGGCTCTCGGAGCGGATTGCCTGGTCGTTTATTAGAAAGAAGCGCGTCCTGGACGAGGACATTCGTCAAGACCTCAGCTTACTCCAGGCTGCTACGCTGACACTGCTCTCGCTCCTGATCGGATTCAGCTTTTCGATGGCTATAAGCCGGTACGATCAACGCAAGAACTACGAGGAGGAAGAGGCCAACGCGATCGGTACGGAATACGTCCGAGCCGATCTACTGCCTGTGGCCGATAGGGCGAAGCTACGTGTGCTGCTAAGGAACTACCTCGATCAACGTGTTCTGTTTTATATAACCCGTGACGAGCAACAGCTTCGACAGATCAACACCCATACGACTCAGCTGCAGACCGAGTTGTGGTCCGCAGTCCAGGCACCCGCTACAGTGCAGCAAACCCCCATTGTGGCGCTGGCCGTTTCGGGCATGAACGATGTGCTGAACTCACAAGGGTACACCCAGGCTGCCTATTGGAACCGAATTCCGCCTGCGGCATGGGCCCTGATGGCAGCAATCGCCATCTGCTGTAACCTGCTGGTCGGTTATGGTTCACGAAGTGTTAAAGAGGGATCCAACTTGCTTGTGATTCTACCGCTTGTTATCTCTATCGCGTTCATGCTGATAGCGGACATTGACAGTCCACACCACGGGTTTATTCACGTAAGGCCACAAAATCTGATCAGCCTAGCGGAATCCCTGCGTCCGCACTTGAGCGGAAAACCTGAAGGACTACTTTCGCCGTAGGCCATTGGAGTGCGTTCCGAAAGGCAGCAATTCCAAATTCGGTGCCTCCAACCAACACTCGACCTGCTGGATTGCATCCATCGTTCTGGTTGAGTTAGCAATCTAAGCTACTACAGTCAATCACAGATACTCAATCCGCCCTAACATTTCCGCTGGAGTATAAACCTCATAAATCAAAACCAGACCTTCAATAATCTGTCCAGTCGAACGATTTCCTTGTTTACAGTAAACAATGCCAGAATGATTCTTGGTAAGACTAGCAATTCTGAGAAAATCATCATCCTGAGTGAAAAGCACTCGTTGTTCTTGACAAATAAAAATCTAACTGCACTTCATCGCTTTGGGTTCGTAAGCCCGCTTCAACCGTTGTCGTCACATCAATATTACGGCGGCGCAACTCACGGGCAATAACTGATTTAACCTGCTCATCCAAATGAAAGCGAATCCGACTACTCACCCCGACGTTCCCTTAACCTTTCTTGTAAAGGAGAAGGCGGACTATGACGCCTCATTTCTTGAACCCACCGCTCACTTTCAGCTGTATGGCGATCAATGTCTTCCTGATGGTCGTAATAGTAGGCCATTGCTGCATAAACAGCGGCGTTAGATAACTCATATTCGGAAGCTATTTCTTCTAAAGATTCACCGATCTCTAAATACAGTTTGGCAATCGTAGCGACAGGCATTCTTGTCCCCGCAATGCGGGGTTTACCAAAACAATAATCAGAATCTATAGCAATATATTCTGTACTTACCCTTTGGATCATCGTATTCGACGGCTTCTTCTGACTTAGAGGATAAACTTAACTAATCCCATTATACGAACGATCATTTTCTCTAACAGTGCGATCGCCCAACGCTCCCTAGTAGCCATCTCACTCGTAACCATTTTTTCCGAACAGCCTATCTCCTTATTCGCACACTCATCCTGGGGATCTCATGCCCATGACTCGACATCTGCAAACCTGTGCACGGCTTAAGATCCCATCCCTGATTTGGGGTTCGCTGGTCAGCCTATGCCTTCTGTTGCTGACGAGCTGCAGTTCACCGTTTGCAAATGATGCGCCAGCAGTGATTCTGCCGTCCATTCGCCCGAATATCCAGGTTCATCAACAAGGAGAGATTGAATATGCCGATGTCACCCTAGATGGCCGTTTGCTTTTTCCAGTGACCGAATCTGTCAGCTCTGAGAAGCGAGAAACCGACCAATCAGCTCTGCGGCTGCGGGTCGGGTCGATTGAATCTAACTTGGACCGAGTCCTTAACAAGCAAATTGATCCCGACAAGCTCTATGTTGGCGTTGCATCCCTCGGTCGGCAAACGGTCATTTTGGCAGGAACGCAAAGCCACTCTACTCAAGAAATCCTTCTGACCGTGACGGAATTGGATGCTCAACTGGCGCAACAGACAATCCCGGCCTTAGCCCAGAACTGGGCGGATATCATTCACCAGGCCTTGCGGCGTGCCTGGGCAGTCCGTAGCCCTGCCGCCCGCCAGCAACAGGTTCTTCAGTTCGCTGGAACTTTAAGTGCCATCGTTGCTATCAGTCTAGGCTTATCGGCTGTCCAACGATGGAGCTACCGGCTGTTCAAGCGGCACAAGGAACAGATCCATACTCATTTGCCAGTGGACGATGTACCCGATCGCCTCGCCAACCCCGATGCGGACGCGGCTGAGATTGTCCGGGACTTTGAGCAAACCTTTGCCCTAAAACAGCGGCAGCGTATCAATATCTGGCGCAGGGTGCTGTGGTTTGCCCAACTGGCCATCTGGGTATATGGAAGTGCCTGGCTCCTGTTGATCTTTCCTGAGACCTACATCTGGGGAAGAGCCCTGATCGCCTTTACCCTGAGGCTGACTATCATTGTGTTTTTAATGCTACTGGTGGCTCAGATCTGCCGGTTCCTGCTGAATCGATGGCTAGAAAGCTGGGTCGAAGCAGCCTCCTTAGAGCCAAACGAGGTACAACGAATTGCCCTGCGCGCCCGCACATTGACCGGGGTGTTGGGAGGAATCATCAGTATTGCGGTCTTGATTATCGGCATTGTTTTGTTGGCTGATTTGCAACAGACACCGATCCAATCAATCCTGACTAGCGTGGGCTTGCTTGGCGTTGCCATCGGACTCGTCTTCCAAAATCTATTTAGAGATTGGGTGAACGGTCTGTTTATTATTTTTGGGGACCAGTATGCCGTCGGAGATACGGTCAACATAGCCGGAGTTGACGGATTGGTAGAAAGTATGAGCCTGCGGAGTACCAACATTCGGGGGCCAAGGGGCAGTCTGAATACAGTTCCCCACGGACAAATTACAACGGTGCAAAATCTAACCAAAGACTGGTCACGGGCGGACTTGACCGTTCAGATCGCGAAAGATACGGATGTGGCTCATGCCATGCAGGTCATGCAACAGGTAGCTGATGAAATGGCCCATGACCCAGACTGGCAGTCTAGGATTCTAGAACCGACCAATCGGCTTGGGGTAAGCCAGATCAGTGCAACCGGCACTCAAATTCTGATGTGGATCAAAACCACGCGGGCTGACAACTGGGAGGTAGAGCGTGAGTTCCGTTACCGATTGAAGCTAGCATTTGACAAGGAGGGTATTCACCTGAGTTAAGGAGCGTTGGGTAGGAACGCATCGATAAAATAGTCCAGGGAATAAGCGAGTTCTCATGATTACTATGTCCCCAGGAGGACCCTCGATGAGAAAGATAAAAAATCGGAAAATGACCAACAGCAAGAAGCAGGAGTCTTTCTAGTTGCAACTCACTACTTTGGATACGTTTTGACTTGACCCGAAGAATTCTCGACCACAGCACCTTGCTTTGTGTGCACTACCTTGTGGCCCCTCGCTGTCTTGGTGGCGGTACCCTTTTACCGTGATAGGCTTTGCCACCAGTTGAACTCTGAGTGCTCTTACTACCGTTGGAGTAGGTCTTGGGGGTGTAGGTCTTATCCCTGATCTGTCAAACTCGGGTGAAACGTTGATTCTTCGTTGGCTGAAATGCCGTACTTTCGTTGAAAAGTCCCACTGTGACGGATTAGCGACTGTGTTGAAAGTCAAGGGCTTGAATCCTTAAATCCCCTCTTCTGCCAACTCAGTCGCCTTCCACAACTCTCCATGTTTGACCATGGCATTGAGGATGGTCAGCAACTTCCTCA
>JBAUTA010001539.1:0-3349 GCA_049581985.1 Kovacikia sp. | reverse complement strand
GGCGATGAAAGCAACCAAAAACAGCCCTAGCCTATTTGCCGAAAACAACTTCGAACTCCAAGGATGGGGATCTTGCCGGGGAGGGGGCACGGATTCCCCACCAGAATCAGGGTTGGCAGCAGGGGGGGAGACATTTAAGGGGCATTTCCAGCACTACTGGCTCAATATAAATGGGGACTTTCAAAACAATGGGGATAATCAGTTCGCACAGGTGAAGGGGTTGATTGGGAGTAGGTCAGAAGTCATTGTTAGCAACCATTGGTGTGACAAGCGGGGGTTTAAACCAGTCCCCGTGTTGATTTCAGCACAGGGGACTGGCAGGAAGACCTTTAGTATCCGTTTTTCTCTATACACTTAGGCTCTTTCTCAACAAAGATGACGTTGGAGGAAAATAAGGTTTTACTATCAGCTCTGGGTTTCTGGTAATTCCACGGGCAACTGAACGGTAAAGCAAGTCTGTCCTGCGCCGCTAGTCACCTGAATTGAGCCACCCAAATGGTCAATTAGTTTTCTGGCAAGTGCCAGTCCCAATCCCGTGCCTCCCTGATTGCGAAAGTCCGAATGGGGAATGCGGTAGAAGGGGTCAAAAATGCGAGACCATTCTTCAGGGAGAAGCTCAACTCCAGTGTTACTGACGCTGAGCCAGAAGGATGGGAAATGAACGCGTGAAGAGGAATTGACAGTTTCCTGCTCCTGTATCCTGTATCTTTCATCCGTTTCTGTCACAAAGCTTGCGGCTACCGTAATCGTGCCCCCAACAGGAGTATATTTACAGGCATTGTTGAGCAATTCTGAAAGAATTCGAAGCAGACTCGGTTCATCAGAAACAATGGGTTGAAGATGAGAAGCCAGATGAATCTGTAACTGCTGTTGGCTATTCTGAACACGCCCCTGAAAACTTTCTAAAACGTAAGGAATCCAGGTTTGCAGTTCAATAATGCTAGGTGTAAGTACATAAGTGTTGGCATTGAGATGTTGGATATTAAGCAAATCATTAACTAAGGTCAGTTCTTGACTACATTGGTTTCTTAAAATATCGAAATAGCGGGCGGTGCGCGCACTCTCCGGGTCGGAATCGGACAGCAATCCTCGTTGATTAAGCACCACTTCCAGCATCTGGATTGCCATTTTCATATTTGCCAGGGGCGTCCGTAATTCGTGGGAAACGGTACTTAAGAAATCGTCTTTAAATTCGTTCAGTTTCTCTAGCTCTCGCATCTGCACCTCTAGCTGTTGGGCCCGGTTTAGAGCCTGCTCCCGTTCTTCAGCCAGGCGGCGTTGGGTCACATCTCGGAAAACCAGCACGGATCCCGTAATGCTGCCCGATTCATCCCGCAGGGGTGCGCCGCTGTCTGAGATGGGAATCGCTGCCCCATCCTTGGAAATCAAGAGGGTGTGGCTGTCCAGGTAGTTAAGCTGACCCGTCTCAAGGGCAGCGATCGCAGGATTGGGCAATGGCTCACGGGTTATTGCGTGAACGATCGGGAACACCTCTGACAGATCTTTGCCAACCGCTTCCTCCTGAGTCCAACCGGTCAATGCGGTAGCAATCACATTCAGAAACCGAACGTTTTGCCTGGCATCTACCACAATCACCCCGTCACCCAAATCTCTCAGAATATTTGACAGCCATTGTTCCCGAACTTGAATAGTGCGATTGACGTGAAATTGCTGCAACGCAGTTTCGATCGCAACATACAGCTCCTGCTCTTCAACAGGTTTCAGAATATAGCCAAAGGGCTGGGTCATTTTCGCCCGCTCCAGGGTGGTTTTATCCGAAAACCCAGTTACATAGATAATCGGAATCTGAAAGCAACCCCAAATTTGTTCTGCCGCTTGAATCCCATCCAGTTCGCCTTCCAACCGAATATCCATCAAAACCAGATCTGGCCGAAGTTCTGAGGCTCGGCTTATGGCTTCGGCTCCAGAAGCCACAATATCCATAACAGAATATCCCAAATTTTCCAGGCAACCTTCAATATCCCTGGCAATCACAATCTCATCTTCAACTACCAAAATCTGAAGGGTTTTTGACTGGGAAACTTGTTGTACCATTGCCGTTGTCATATCCTGCCCCCCGGAAATGTAATCGAAAATAGTGTTCCCTTCTGCCGCTCAATTTCCATAGTTCCCTTAAGCTGGGTTGTTAGATCTCTGACCAGACTTAAACCCAGAGATTTTACTCGTTTGGGATCAACTTCTGGTGGAATACCAATCCCGTTATCGCCTACAATTAAGCGAATGAACCCATCCTTAAGTGAATGAAGCCTGATCCAAATCCTTCCTTCCTGATCGGCTGAAAAGGCATACTTGAGGGAGTTAGAGATCAATTCATTGATAATTAAGCCACAGGGAATTGCGGTGTCTATATCTAAGGAAATATCTTCGACCTCAGTATCTAAATTAACAATATCTAATCCGATTTTGTAGGAACTAAACAGGTTGGCTACCAGACTGGGGACATATTGATCTAAGCTAATTTGTGATAAATCTTCAGATCGGTATAGCTTCTCGTGAATCAGGGCAATGGATTTAACCCGATTCTGGCTTTCAAGTAAGATTTGGGTAACTTTACGATTCTTAACTTGTCTACTTTGTAATCGCAATAGGCTGTAAATAATCTGTAAGTTATTTTTAACCCGATGGTGAATTTCTTTGAGCAAAACCTCCTTCTCTTTTAATGCCGCTTGAATTTGCTGGGTTTGCTGAAGTTCTGTAATGTCTCGCCCAACTGACTGAAACTCAACAAAATTGCCCTGCGGATCCAGAATCATCCGATTTGTCCACTGGTGAGTCCGAACTTCTCCATTGGGAAGAACGACCCGATTCGTAATCGTCACCACAGGATTGTCTAGACGGAGGGTATGCAATTGGTTCTCTACATAGTCCAGATCGTCCGGGAAAACAATGGGAGCATAGCTACGACCGATCAACTCCTCTGGAGTGCGCCCGAAGTATCGGCAGTAGGCAGCATTAACAAAGGTAAACGTGCCATCTAATTTGAAGCGACAAATCATTTCCGTTTGGTCTTCTACAATCGCCCGGTACCGCGCTTCACTTTCCCGTAGAGCGTCTTGCGCCTGTTTCCGATCGGTAATATCTTCAGCAAGTCCAGCAACTCGACGCGACTCCCCCGATGCCTCCGTAATCGGAAACCCCCGATCCCTGATCCAGCGAATGGAGCCGTCCGGTCGGACAATCCGGTATTCCTCATCGTATAAGCCTTGAAATACAGCTTCAAAAAATGCCGTCTCTACCCGTTGCCGCTCCTGGGGGTGAACCGCTTCCAGCCAATCCGCAAAATTTTCGTACCGGGCTTTCATACTGCGGCCCCAGACCTTTTCGTAGG
>JBAUTA010001538.1:0-2333 GCA_049581985.1 Kovacikia sp. | reverse complement strand
GTTGATTTGGGAATTAAAGCCCTTGAGGCGTGTAATAAAGTTTTTGAAACAAACTGATGATTCTCGATTATCCATTCTGGAGCCTGGTGCAGTTTAGTAATTAAATAAAGAGCAAGGAAAAAAAGGGAACAGGGGATGGGTAGGGTATATTGCGATAAACAGAGATGAAATTAGATTGGATTGAGGCACAGCTAATTCTACAGCAGCAATAATACTTGAGCGGATAACCTTCTCCCTATAGCCCATGCCAAATTAAAATTCTTCACCGACAGACTCAAAAAGCCCAAAACTATACCAATCGATCTAAGGTAAAGCGATCGCGTCCCTCCTGTTTAGAGCGATAAAGTGCTTGATCGGCAGCAGAAATCAAATGCCCCCCTGACCAACTGGCATCGATTAACCGTTGATCATCAATTTCCACCGTTGCCACTCCGCAGCTAATTGTCACATAGTTTGCGGTTATCGACTTCTGATGCGGAATCTTGAGTTCCCTGACCTGATTCAAAATACGTTCAGCAATGATAGACGCATCTCCTATATCCGTAGCGGGTAGAATCACAGCAAATTCTTCGCCACCATAACGCGCTACAAAATCTGCCCAACGCACTGTCTGCCGAATCGCCAGGACAACCTGCTGCAAACAGACATCGCCCTCCGGGTGCCCATAGGTATCGTTATAAAGCTTGAAATGATCCACATCACACAGAATCAGTGATAATCTTCCTCTCTTATGAACCTGTCTGGCGAGATACAAATCAAAATAGCGCCGATTAGCAGCCTGAGTCAGCCCATCAAAATAAGCAAGGCGTTGCAACTTATAACTGTGATAGGCAAAGCACAAGATCGCCGCGCAGTTTAAAGCAAACACCGATGCCGCCACAGGGAGCCACAAACCATTGAGAAAAACCAGGTAACTGATGACTACCAGGGCACCGCTAACCAGCACTATGCTGACCATCGAAATACCATAGCTCAACTGCTTATGGACCCAATCTGACTGGAGCATTTTCCAGCTCACCAGCACTCCTACATAGGACCAAAGCATGATCCATAACCATTTTGGAAGACCCGAAAAACCACGCAAAAGTGGACGCCCCTGCTGTGCGGCACTCAAAATTTGGCTCACAATATTAGCATGAATGAATACACCAGGGGTCCAATCCGTATGACTATCCTGGTCATCGCTGTAGGGTGTAATAAAGAAATCCTTAACACTTTCAGCAGAAGTTCCGATGAGAACAACTCGATCCCTGACCCAATCTTCCGGAAACCGATTTTGCAGGACATCCATAAATGAAAGGGTCTGGAAGGTGGGTGCTGGTCCCCGATAGTTCAGCAGCATCTGATAACCACGATCGTCTGCATCCACATAGCCGCCATCTCCCCCGCGAAACGGCTCAAACCGTGCTCGCCCTAATTGATAGGTATCCGCTGCATCATTCAGCGTTACTGGCGTAATTTGCTCCTTTTCTAAATACTTCAACGCGATCGCTAACCCTAGTCCCAGGGAGACGCTTGCTCCGTCTTTGCTGGTAAGCATTGCCCGTCTCACCCGTTTGTCGGGATCTTCTGGGATATTAGCATCCGCTACCTGGTTAAGTTTAGCCAGAGCTGGTGGTGGGGCCACCTTTTGTAAACCAAATGCCCTCTGCACACCAATTAGATTAGGCATTGACTCAAAAACATTCACTAGCTTTTGGTGCCCTGGCTCAACAGGCAAATCCCGATACAGGTCCAACCCAATCGCTCGAGGCTGCCGACCATTCAAATTGGAGAGCGCTTGGGCTAAAAGCTGATCAGGAACTGGCCACTTTCCGATTTTGGTAATATCCTCATCGGTAATGGTTACTACGACAATACGGCGATCAGGTGGTTCAAGGGGGCGTACACGAATAAACAGATCAAGCACGGCCCACTCCGATGGTTGTAGCAGACTCAGACTATTAAATATTGCGACAAGAGCAGTTGCCCCTGGAGCAATGAATAGCAAGGGCCATTGCTTCCATCTGTCTCGCCAAGAATGGGGTTCTTTAGAGCGCTTTGATTTAAAGTTACTTCTCATCCTTTATCGACTAATAATCCCACTCTCAGAGTTCCCAACTACAGAAAAAAATCCCTTAGCCAAATAATACGTATTTTAAACAAAGGGAGTCGGGGGCTTTGCCCCCAGCCAAAGGTTCTACCGTTCGGCTGAGAGGTTTGGTGAGCGCTCAGTCGAAGCGAGTCACCAAACCTCTCAGCTACGCCGCGCCCACGTCGAAGCCCCTGCCCCCCCTTCTAACTCATCTCCGTAAGTAGCTGGGCGCAATTAAATAAAAGATGAGTTTGGGGGT
>JBAUTA010001537.1:0-5035 GCA_049581985.1 Kovacikia sp. | reverse complement strand
TGTCTAGCATGACTTTTATCATCGCTCTGGTAATTTTGACCTGGGGCAGCCGCTGGTGCTTCTGGGTAATCGCTTTGGGGGGAGTATTTGTTGTTGCGATCGCCTGGACTCGACTCTACTTAGGAGTCCACTATCCGAGCGATATTTTGGCAGGCTGGGCAGCTTCGATCGCATGGGCAATAGGAGTCAGGCTGCTGATCAAACCGCAGTCGATGAGGAAAGAAGTCGCTGGGGACAATTAAACAAGATTTAAGTAGACCTCAAATCTATCCTGACGGACTACCAGGTTCAGATTATTTTTCTATATTTTCAAAAGAACAGAGAACTGCCGCACCTACTAAATTCTGGTAGAACGTTCCTCAATGCTCGCAAAACCCATATACCCAATAAACAAAATTGCCCCTAAAAAGATTATTCCGCCGGTTAGGGGATCAAAAATCCAATAATCAGAAGTAGAAAACCAGCAGAGCAAGCTAGTTGCAATCAGGACAAAACCAACTCCCCAGATAAACTTCATGGCTGAACTCCTGCCAAATTTTAGGGGCTGTCAAGAAACAACTTCACGACTTGACCAACCGAGTAGACCGAAAAATCGATCGCATAGTAGCGTCAGTGTCACGCGCCATTCTGAGGTTATTTTCGAATAAGCCCTTGTTTGCGATCGTAAGCGACCAATGTGTTGAATTCGTGTTGGCAGTGTGTTGTAATCATGGCGTTTTCTACCCCCTGTCACGAAATCTGACTGGGTGTAGCGATGGGTAGCCCAAACCGGAGGCTGGACAATGCTGACCTTAACCTAATACTTCCCTTAACCTAATACTTCTCGGTTAAGCCCCAGCGAATGGAATTCGCGGCTACAAAAGCAAAGTCTACCTTCGCAGACTACTAGACCAAAACGAAAATTTTGGAAGGGGGTAAAGGAGGGAAACCCCCACTCCCCCATGTTGCAAAATTTATGATTTGCAACACTACGGACAGTTCAACCTGCGGCGGCAGGTTTCGTTGCTATAGCTGCGGTTTCAACCGCCACCAACCGAGAAGTATTGCACCTTAACCTATTCAGCTAGCAAGCAGAACAGAGGCGGTTCATCGCTATCGTAGTCAAGAATGCGATGCCCTTAGTGCAATTCGTACCCCGATCGATCACTTGATGGCTGCTTAGAACCTTTTTAACCAACGACAGAAAAGGGCTTAACGCTTTACCAGCGGCACCTGTAAGCGGGCAATTATCCCTTTTAGATAAGGTTCAAAGCGTTGTAAATCCTCCAGCTTACCGAACGAAGCTCCACCCAAATCAGGTTCGAACGCCGTCGTAATCACGTAAAGAATCCGCCCATCAAAGGCAATATAGCCCAATCGCTGTTCCTGCACCTCGCCTGTCTTTTTGACTCCGGCAAAACCATAGCTCACTCCCGTTACGTTCCCAACGGGTAGCACTTGCGGGGTTTGGGTAGCCAACCGGATCTCATATCCATGTTCATTTCTGCGCTCCTGCCTTAAAAAGGCATAGTAATTAGCGATCCAGTCCTTCAGGGCAATGATGGTACGATCGCGGTTCCTGGGGTTCTGGACATTCACAGAACTCGAAGGAAGCCCCGCCTGCTTGAGCATTTTTCTAAAATCAGCCCGACTTTCCACAGGATGTGCCCTCATCTCAACTGTGCCGACCAACTTTCCCTCATAGCTGACACACAGCAGGGGAGCTACCCCCGGACAGACTGCAACCTTCCACGGAACGGGAACCATTACCTGACCCAGCACTCTCTTCCAAACGTTGCTAGAGCGGATAGACGGCTGATTCATCAGAACGGGTAATTGGGCCGGAAGCTTTTCAGCCTGAGTTGGCTGAGACAGCGTCATGGATGCCATGCAGGGAATTAGCAAGATCGCCAGGGACATCGCCCTAACCAACTGCCACTTCTTCATCGCCCATGGCCTCGTGCCTCTTTTAGAGTTAAAAATCATTTCCCCATTAAAACCATGTACATCAATCTCTGTCATCACCTGGTCATACCAATTTAAAGAATAAGGGTGGCACATTCGGCTCAGCGATTACGGCGAAAGCCCCTGCCCTCGTTTTCATCTGTCGTACTTGCTATTTCAATTGGTATTAGTTCAACCAACCGGGTGAAGTTGCAGAACTTCTCTCACGGATAAAATACATCGCGTCTTAAATTAAGCAAAGCCCCAAATCAAAAATGCTACCCCCTAGCAGGTGAGAGGAGAGCCAGAGCATGGAATTCAACCATTTTCCCATCCGTGGGCTGGCTTGCAGACTGCGAAAGGCCAGTATGGGGCGATCGCTCCTGAAATTCTTTCACTCTCCTAAAAGTCCCGCTTCTGCCGACTATGCAGCGTGGCGGCATGGGTTTCTGTGGGATCGTCTGGGGTTATGCCTGTGGCTGTCTTTTGCCATTCTCTTCACCTTCGCCCTGCGTAACCTTTACAGTACGGTCTTTCCGCTCAAGGAATTACAAAGCATTCCTGACTCTCTCAAGGACCTAACCGTTCCGATCTATGCGATCGTGGCAGTTCTGTTGAGTGCTTGCTTGATATTGCATAGAACTCGTTTTGGACGGCAACGCCCAGAGATCCTCTTTCTGGGGCTATCCTGGTCACTAACGATAGCACCTCAAATTCTGGCAACCCTGCGGGGATTTCCCCTGCCAGATCTTTTAGCGTGGACCCTGGTATTTCTAATCCAGGCAACGCTCATCCCCGTCCGTTGGAAATTGCATCTGCTATCCCAGGTCGTTTTACTACTCTATTTTTATGGCGTCAACTCCGTTCTGGGGTTGACCTCTTTTCCTGCTAAACCAGGGCAACCTGAAGCGTCAATCTTTATGTTGACGATTTTTATGTACTTGCTTTGGGTTTGCTTCATCTGTGACCTGGCAGTCTTTCTGTACGAACGGTTGCAACGAACCGAGTTTGAGTCTCGTCGTCAGGCACAGCTATTTCTCAACGCCGTTTCCCACGATCTGCGAAATCCGGTTACTGGCACCCTGATGGTTTTAAAAAACCTGCTCAAGAAGCCAGAGGAAATGGTATCAGTTCCCCGATCGCTTCTAGAGCGGATGGTTGCCAGCAGCGATCGCCAGTTGACGCTGATCAACTCTCTCCTTGATGTCGGCACCACTGACATGGGTGAAAGTAAACTTCAACTCCAAAGCCTGTGTCTGAATACCCTGGTACAGTCCGCAATTGCCGATCTGGAACCTTTACTCCAGGAGAGCCAGGCAACGCTATCAAACCAAATCCCCTCTGATTTACCCCTGGTAACTGCCGATGCGACCCAAATCTGGCGGGTTCTCTCAAATCTGATTGCCAATGCCCTCAGCCATAACCCACCTGGGGTTGCTCTTACCCTCAACGCCACCGCAGAAGTTGGGATGATCCGCTGTTACGTTGAAGACAACGGCATTGGGATGAGCCGGGCAGAGTGTGATCGGGTGTTTGACCTCTACAATCGGGGCAGTCAGGCACGCCGCTCCAGTGGGCTGGGATTGGGACTCTACCTTTGCCGCAAGATTATTGCTGCCCATAAAGGCAAGATGGGGGTCATCAGCATCCCTGGCAAAGGCGCAACCTTTTGGTTTACGCTGCCAATCTCAGAATAAATATCCTCTAGCTATCGCCAGATTGATTAGGACAGAGGATTAAAGGGGCAGTGGGGGAGTTAGTTTAATTCGGTATTACCCCCCTACCTTGCTCTCCAAATTCACTCTCCGTAAGGCAAGTTTGCGGCTTTCAAATACCTGCAGGATACCATTGGTAATGGCTTCAACCGCAGCCCGATCGCACATTTCCAGAAACGCTTCAGGAGAAATCTCCTCAGCAAAGAAAGCCTTTGCCCCCGTCAACAACCGTCGTGCTTCAGAAAAACCAATGGACTTGATGATAAAAGTTGTAACCGGAGAATTTTTAGTGTCATAAATTGATGCCTGATTGCGTCCCTTTTCGAGCAGTCCCAGTACTTCCCATTCCAGATCCGTCTCGGGAGGATGGGGCATGACGTTGACATGGGGCAAAAAGTTCTCCAATTGAGCCAGGGGCAAAGTTCCCTGCAAGGGAAGCTCTCCTGTCATCGTCGCCACAGGAATACCCCGCCCAATGCGCCGGGATAGGGCTTCAATAATCGCGATCGAGAGTAACTTACAACCTAAATAAAGTCTTGCTACATCAATATTTCTGCCCGTTCTGAGAATTAATTCCTGGTAGGTTGCCTCATCTGGCTCCTGCCCAAACTGCTGAAAGACCAGGTCAGGCTTAAGGAAATACATAAACCCCTCCATCTTTTGCAGAGACTCCCGGTAGCCCTGCACGGTATAGGAGTTAGCATTCTTTAGATCGTGGTTCGTTTCGGGTAAGAGGTTCCAGGTGTTGTCTAAAAAATCGGCAGATGAGCGATAAGCAAAATTCTTGACATCCCGATTTGCCAGACGCACCGATCGCTCCACCATCTTGTCTAAATCGTCTTTGCTCCAACCTAACCCAAAGGATTCGTTTATTTGCAGCAATCGAGCGTAAAGGCACTCACTGGGACTTTTTCCCGTCTCCGACTTTCCCCGAAATGGAATAGTGGCCTCAATGCAAGCGGCAATCTGGGCAATCACCGAAGGTTCTAGGGTATATTCCAGACATTTGGCAGCAATCACAGCACTGAGGAACTCATTCTGGCCTGCGGTGGGTACCATCACCAGCTCGGCGGAAAATCCGAAAATCTGCGCCACCATCTCAAACATACGATCGTCAGGCAACTCGGAATGATCCCGAATTACCAGCTTGCCGTTAATCTCTTTAACGAAGGAAGAAATATAAGCGCTAATATTGACACTAACTCCCTGATCCACCTGAACATAGACCAGATCATGGAATAGAGCCGCCAAAACCTCCACCGCATCGCCCTCTTCACCGACCTCAAAAATATGCTCAGGGGTGTGAAAAAAGCGCCAGGGTCCCGTCATCGTTTGAATGATGAGTTCCGCGACTTTTCCAACTTGAACGGAATCAGCCTTGCCACCGAGTTGCTGAA
>JBAUTA010001536.1:0-3300 GCA_049581985.1 Kovacikia sp. | reverse complement strand
ATCCTGTACTCCACGTAGATAAGAATCACATTGGAGAAAAAGTAATGCAACTTGGTGTTATTGGTCTAGGGCGCATGGGCGCGAATATTGTCCGACGACTGCTGCGAAACAAACATGAATGTGTTGTGTTTAATCGCACGCCAGACAAAGTGAAGCAGCTTGCCTCAGAAGGAGCAATCGGCGCAGATAGCTTGGATGATTTTGTCCAGAAACTTGCTAAGCCCCGTGCCATCTGGCTGATGGTACCTGCTGGAGATCCAACCGAAGACATGGTGACGGAACTGGCTCAGAAACTAGAAACAGGGGATATTTTGATTGACGGTGGCAACTCCTACTACATCGACGATATTCGCCGCGCCAAAGCACTGCAAACAAAGGGAATTCACTATGTCGATATCGGAACCAGCGGCGGAGTGTGGGGACTAGAGCGGGGCTACTGCATGATGATTGGTGGCCCGGAGGCTACCGTGCAGCATCTCGACCCCATTCTTCAAACCTTAGCGCCAGGCGTCGGGACAATTGATCGCACACCCGGTCGAGAAAAAGTAGACAGTACTGCTGAACAAGGCTATTTGCACTGTGGCTCAAACGGCGCGGGGCACTTCGTCAAAATGGTGCATAACGGCATCGAATACGGTGTGATGGCAGCCTATGCAGAAGGCTTGAATATCCTGCATCATGCCAACGTGGGTAAAGAGCAGCGGGCTGCCAGTGCCGAATCGACTCCGCTCCGCGATCCAGAACATTACCAATATGACTTCAATTTGCCGGATGTAGCTGAAGTTTGGCGACGCGGTAGCGTCATTGCCTCCTGGCTACTAGATTTAACCGCGATCGCCCTGCTCGCGGATCCTCAGCTTTCTACCTTTACGGGTCGGGTCTCCGACTCTGGAGAAGGACGCTGGACGATTACGGCGGCGATTGATGAAGGTACACCTGCGCCTGTGCTAACTGCTGCTCTCTATCAACGGTTTAGCTCTAGAGGAGAGGACGAATTCGCAAGTAAGCTGCTCTCTGCGATGCGTTATCAGTTCGGCGGACACATTGAAGAACATGCGGAGATTAAATAAATCATGACAATCGTATCGGTTGAATAGCTACAACGCTTTATCGATGGTGTTGCTGCGGGACAGAACTGGGTCAATATTGACCGTACTTTCCATCTCGGTGAAATTGTCGAAGCCCATCAATATATGGAATCTAACCAGGCAAAAGGGAAATTAGTGGTCTTGGTCAATGAGTTGAAAGAGGAGGGTGATCGTGATCGGTAATGAACAATCCTATGACCTGATTATTATTGGGACGGGTGCGGGCGGTGGCACATTAGCTTACAAACTGGCTCCTACTGGCAAGAAAATTCTCATTCTAGAACAAGGGACTTACTTACCTAAAGAGAAAGCAAATTGGAGTGCATCAGAAGTCTATGCTAAGGAGCGCTACCACACATCAGACCATTGGTATGACGGTGCTGGGAAACCGTTTCGTCCTCAGATGAGCTACTGGGTGGGTGGGAATACCAAAGTCTATGGTGCGGCGCTGCTCCGTTTGCGAGAGCGAGATTTTGAGGCCGTTGAACACCTCAATGGCATTTCGCCTGCTTGGGCGCTTAAATACTCCGACTTTGAGCCTTACTACGCCCAAGCGGAAACACTTTACGATGTACATGGCAAACAGGGCGATGATCCCACTGAACCACCCCGTAGCAGTGAGTATGCCTATCCCCCCATCAGCCACGAGCCGCGTATGCAGCAGTTGAGTGAGGCGATCGCAAAGCAAGGCTTACACCCCTTTCATCTGCCACTGGGACTGAAGCTCAATGAAGTTGATCGCACGCTCAGCACCTGTATTCGCTGTGATACCTGTGATGGGTTTCCCTGTTTAGTCCATGCCAAGGCTGATGCCGAAGTGGAGGGGATTGCACCAGCGTTGAAATTTCCCAACGTGACGCTTAAAACTGAAGCAAAAGTGTTGCGGCTACAGACGAGCGAATCGGGTAGAGAGATTACAGGAGTAGAAACTGAGATTGGTGGAGAGACTCACCTGTTTCAGGGTGACATTGTGGTGGTTGCCTGTGGTGCCATTAATTCGGCAGCACTGATGTTGCGATCGGCAAACGATCGGCATCCGACAGGACTCGCCAACCGCTCCGATCGGGTTGGACGCAATTTGATGAAGCACCTGACGACTGCTATGGTGCAACTTAGTGTGACTCCCAATCCTGATGTGTATCAAAAGACCATTTGCCTGAATGATTTTTACTGGGGAGAACCAGATTTTCCCTATCCGATGGGCGAAGTGCAAAATACGGGTAACGTTCTGGGAGAGATGATCCCAGCCGAAGCGCCATCCTTTCTAGCTCCGCTGGCAAAATTATTACCTGGCTTTGGGTTGCAGCAAATCGCGAACCACTCTACGGGTTGGTGGCTGCAAACAGAAGATTTACCCGATCCCAATAATCGAGTGCGGGTTGAGGGAGATAAACTGCATTTAAACTACACGCCCAATAATACGGAAGCTCGCGATCGCCTAATTCATCGCTGGACGGAAGTATTGAAGGCGATTGATAAAGGTGCCGAAAATGTGCGGCTGCACCATGGCATTTATCCGCGCAACAGTACAGGTATTCAGGTCGTGGGGCATCAGTGTGGCACCTGTCGCTTTGGCGAAGACCCCACTACATCGGTGCTGGATCTTAACTGCCGTACTCATGACATTGATAATCTGTATGTAGTGGATGGCAGTTTCTTCCCATCAAACTCTGGTGTTAATCCGACGCTAACCATTATTGCCAATGCGCTGCGGGTTAGTGAACATTTGATGGAGCGGTTGAAGTAGCTAAGAGTAGTAAATACTCACGTCTCAATCCAATTATTCAAACTCAAAACTTAAAACTCAAAACCAATCAGGAAATCTATGAAACTCGACGGTAAAGTAGCATTGGTAACAGGCAGCAGTCAGGGCATTGGACAAGCTATTGCCATTCGTTTGGCTCAAGAAGGTGCTGGTGTGGTGATTAACTATCGCTCGCATCCAGAAGGCGCAGAAGAAACGCTGAAAAAGGTGAAAACGGCGGGTGGTCAGTGCCACATGGTGGATGGTTTCATGGTGCAGGCAGATACGGGGATGGTTGCTGATGTGCAGCGCATGGTTACAGACAGTATTGCCCACTTCGGTAAGCTAGATATTCTGGTGAATAATGCCGGAATCGAGAAAAATGATGATTTTTGGGACGTTACAGAAGCCGATTACGATGCCGTGCTAAATGTCAATCTCAAGGGTGTGTTTTTTGCAATACAGGCT
>JBAUTA010001535.1:0-4678 GCA_049581985.1 Kovacikia sp. | reverse complement strand
ATCCTGTACTCCTGATTCACGGCATCTGGGATACGGGCGCGATTTTTAATCCAATGCGGTCCCATCTCAGCAAACAGGGCCACTCTGTATTCGACCTTAATATGACCCCCAATAATGGCGATAAGGGGCTGGAGCATTTAGCAGAGCAAATTTCTACCTATATTGATCAAACCTTTGCCTCTGACCAACCCCTGGACATTGTTGGCTTCAGCATGGGTGGCATTGTCAGTCGCTATTATCTCCAGCGGCTAGGGGGTATTAGTCGTGTTCATCGTTTCATTACCCTCTCGTCTCCCCATAGGGGAACCTGGGTTGCCTACGGCTCTTTCCGGCCTGGCTGTATGCAAATGCGTCCCAACAGCCCTTTTCTACAAGACTTAAATCAGGATGTGGCAATGCTGGAAAAACTTAACTTCACCTCCATCTGGACACCTCTGGATACGATGATTCTCCCTGCCAGTAGTTCTTTGATGCCAGTCGGGAAGGATGTTAGGGTTTGGGTTCCAGTGCACGCTTTAATGGTTTCTGATTCCAGAAGTCTCCAATCCGTTTCTGTCGCGCTGTCAGAACCGTTGAGAAATATATAGTAGGGAGGTGTCATTCATGATCAGAAGGAGTGGTTGGGAGCGTTGCCCCCAGGCAAAAGGTTCCACCGTTCGGCTAAGCGCTCACGGCGAAAGCCCCTCTATTCCCAACTCATACCAATTTAAAGAATGAAGGTTGCAGATGGGGGTGTGGGGGTTTCGCCTCCAACCAGGGGTTCCACCCCTGCACCCCGTCCCCAATCTGCCCTGTTCGCTATTTAAATTGGTATCACCATTGCGGCTCCTCCCTCAACACCCCTTCTGCGGCTTCTGGGGTCAGGGGTCTTGAGAAGAAATAGCCCTGTCCATACTCACAGTTCAGCGATCGCAGTTTTGCCAACTGGTCAGCCGTTTCTACCCCTTCCGCTACGATATCCATCCCCAGGTTATGCCCCAGCATAATGATGGTTTGAACAATCTGAGCATCTTCACTCCCATCTCCCATGCGGCTGACGAAAGAGCGATCGACCTTAATGGTGTTAGTTGGGAAGCGGTGGAGGTAGCTCAAAGAGGAGTAACCCGTGCCAAAATCATCAATGCTCAATTGCAGGTTGAGTAACTTCAGGCGCTGCAAGAGGGCGATCGTTTCCTCTACGTCAGTCATCGCCGTGGTTTCCGTAATTTCTAGCTTTAAGCTGCGCCCATCTAAATCTGTGCTGCGAAGCGTTTGTTCGATTTGTTCCACCAAATCTGGTTGGGAAAACTGTCTACCTGAAAAGTTGACACTGACAATCAGGGGCGGATTTCTGGGAAACTGCTGCTGCCATAGTTTGAGTTGACGGCAAGCTTCTTGAATAATCCATTGACTCATCGGCAGAATCAGATCAGTCTCTTCCGCGATCGGAATGAACTCTATTGGAGGCACTAAACCCCGTTCAGGATGTTGCCAGCGGACAAGGGCTTCAAACCCAGCAAGTTTTCCCGTCTGTAAACAAACGATCGGTTGATAATGAAGTTTAAACTCCTGGCGCACGATCGCCCGCCGCAAATCCGTTTCAAGCTGCAACCGGTTTATTACCTGGACGCGCATTCCCGTGGCAAACATCTCATGTCGGGCTTTACCGGATGCTTTTGCCTGATTCATTGCCGTATGGGCATCGCGCAGAATGTCTTCTGGCGCATACTTAGAGTTAGCCTGGCCCAGAACAATGCCAATACTAGCTGTGGTAAATACTTCCTGTCCATTTAGCCGGAAGGGTTGGGTTACCTGCTTCTGAAGTTGATCAGCTAGTCGGGTCACCTCCTCCACATCCCTGATTTGTCGTCGCAAAATTACGAATTCATCTCCCCCAACCCTTGCCAGCTGATCTTTTGAGAATAGGCAAGCCTTTAAGCGGTGGGTCATCGAAACCAGCATCTGATCTCCTAAACGATGCCCAAAGCTATCATTAATCGCTTTGAAGCCGTCCAGACCCAGAAATAGCACCGCAATTGTATAGTCTTCGAATTGCTCCAAATCTTTAGGGGAACTGCTATGGGAATGAATCACTCCCTGGAGTTGCTTGATAAACAAAGCCCGGTTGGGTAATCCGGTTAAGGCATCATGGAACGTGTCATACAGCAACCGATGGGCAATCACCCCTGCACCGGTACCAATTAGGGCGATCGCTGCTGGGATAAATGGCACCCAACCTGCCTTTAAAAAGATGACAAAACAGAGGCCATACAGCCCTCCAGCAGCAACTGTCAGAGTGATGCCCAGAGATAAGGGATGCCGTAGTCGCCAGGCTAAAATGCCCCCCATTAGTGCCCAGCCCCAAATCCATCCCATCTCCCCTGGATTAGACCAATACCAGAATGGGGGACGTCCATCGAGCACCTGGCTCAAAATCTGGCTGACCATTTGAGCGTGAACCACGACTCCTGGCGTTTTGGGGCTTTTTTCAGCCGAAAGGTTGAAGGGCGTAAGAAATAAATCTTTGGCACTGGGAGCAGTTGTCCCAATTAAAACGACTTTATCTTTAATGATCTCCGGGTTAATCCCACCATTGAGTACCTCAGTCAAGGTCACCTGCCGTGCCATACTGTTACCCGAACGGTAATTCAGCAACACCTGACAGCCCCGATCGTCTAACCCCTGATAGCCCCCAGAGCTTGGCTTTAATGAGGAAAATACGGTGTTACCAATCTGGACATCGTCAAGGGTAATTCGAGCAGAAAAATTTTGCTTGGCTAAATAGGCAAGCCCCAACCGCAAAGAGAATGAAGAAATCGCCTCCGTTTCCGAGCGGACAAACAGCAAATTGCGCCTGACCACAGCATCAGGATCCAGCAGAATATCGCTAAACCCCACCCGATCGGGGGGAACCCCCACCGGTGGAGACACCCCACCGTTCTGGTCATCCTCCAGGTTTTTTACCACAATTACGTTATTCGCCTGAAGTTGTTTCATCAAGGCAGCGCTTCCCGGATACTGGGGCACATCCCGATAAACATCCAGGCCAATCACCCTCGGCTGATACCGCTGCAATTTTTCGAGCAGCTCTGCCATCACCACATCCGAAATAGGCCAGCGATTTTGCGATCGAATGTCTTCTTCCGTAATTGCCACAATTAGCAGTCTGGGATCAGACCCGGCATCGGGACGGACCCGCACCATATGGTCAAACGCCATTAACTCCAGGGTTTGCAACCCACCCACTTGACGAACTCCCAGCAATAAACCAGTAACTAAAATACTCGTTACCAGGGCAGGGTGTTTTAGGGTAAGGGCAAGGAGCTGACGACCGTTCCTTGTAAGTTCTTTAATGCTGAATCGGGAATCCGTCATGAATGTTGAAAAAACTGGACCTTTTGTAAAGTCGGCTCTACACGGAAACCACCGACTTTTCCACCCTGATCAAACTACTGTTCCATCCTACTTTGCAGAATGCCCAAATCAGGGAAAACCCACACAGAGTTCAAACTGTCATCAAATGTAATTTTAGAATCCTGCCAATGGTGATTTGATAGTTATAGGCGATCCACCGCAATTTGCGAACAATCACCCAGTCAGGTGAGTCCAAGGGATGAGGTGTAAACTTCAAAAAAAACTTATCCTGTTGATGTTCCGGAAAAGCACGGAAAGATGTGTAGCTAACCAAAAGCAGATTCTGAAAGCAGATTCTGAAAGCAGATTCAGACACACTCGTTCTTTAGCTGAGATCATTCCTTAACTGAGATTGTTCCTTAACTGAGATTGTTCTCTAGCAGAGATTGTTCTCTAACAGAGGAGGCCAATCTAGATTTCGGCTCTGCTAAGCGGCGTCAAAGTTACTTCCTTTGGGAAAGTCCTAATTGTAGGGTGGATGCAAAAGTTACGAACTTAATCTAATCATTCCCAAAAGTTCAGTTATTTTCACTCTGTTTTAAAAATCCCATAAGTTAAGGCGGACGACGAACTATGATTAAGCATCCATTCAGCAGCTTCCGCTCCCTATGCTCTACTGTTTCCAATCATTCTAATCAGGTTGTGGCAGGAACTCTGGCAGTGGGTATGGCTGTGATCAATTGTCTGCCAGCACTTGCAGCCCCGCCAAAAAGCCAACCTCAGTCCCTGGGCAATTTATCGGATGGCGTTTACCTATATGGTCAGTCTCCTAAGCCTGAGCAAATTGGGCAGGGCTACTTTGTGTTTGAAGTCAATCGGGGGAAGGTGATTGGAGCGCTGTATATGCCCCGCTCTTCGTTTGACTGCGCTTCTGGCTCGTTTAAGGATAACCAACTGGCCTTGACAGTTGTCAACAGCTACGATCGCAGCACAAATCCCTACGAAATCGCTGTCGAGAGAAGTTCTACGGTTGCCACTACGGGCAATCCTACGCCTCAAGAAATTGGGCTGCAAGGCTTCCATCGCCTGCCAACGGTGAGTGAGAATGACCTGCGCATTCTAAATATGTGCAAAACCGACTTTCAGAAGCGAAAATAATCATCAGCCCTTATGAGCTGTGGGCATTATGGCTATCGCCAGTTTGATTAGGACAGAGGATTAAAGGGGGAGTGGGGGCGGCGCCCCCAGCCAGGGGTGAAACCCCTGCACCCCGTCCTAACTAATAGGGCTACGGCTATAGTCTTAATCAGGGCAATCGGTGATAGGGGGTTGTTCACTCCCTATC
>JBAUTA010001534.1:0-3515 GCA_049581985.1 Kovacikia sp. | reverse complement strand
CCCCCATCTGCAACCTTTATTTTTTAACTTGGTATTAAAAATCGCTTCCTGAGCGGAGCCAAAGGGAGCGCAGTCCAAACGAGCGCAGTCCAAAGGATGCTAAAGATTTGTTAAAAATCGCTTCCTGGGCGGAGCCGAAGCGAGCGCAGTCCAAACGAGCACAGTCCAAGCGAGCGGCAGGGAAATTCGCTTCGATTTCACTCAGCAAACCATGGCTTTTCTTCTAAATTTCCTGGAAAATAAAAAGTACCCCTAAGGGTACCCCCGGATAGGAATGGGTCTGCCAAGATTGGGGCAGACAGTTAAGGACAAACTACCAAAACGCTGAGCTCGTCTGCCATTACAGCACACTTAACGATATTAGAAAACCCATGGACACTGAAAAATCTTTTGTGCCAGAGACCACAACTTATGCAATGGGTTGGCTTCGCGATCTACCTGATTTCAGGGACTATACGCCTGAAAACGCCGCAATCCAACCACTGTTAGCAAAAGCTCATGTTAGCGATGCCCTGAAAGCCAACATGAGCTTAACTGATAGGGTCGATTTAAGAGCTTACTGCCCACCGATCGAAGACCAGTTAACAATTGGTTCTTGTACGGCCAATGCGGCTGTAGGAATGCTGGAATACTTCGAGCGTCGTGCTTTTGGAAAGCATATTGATGCATCCAGACTATTCCTCTATAAAGTGACCCGCAGTTTGTTGGGCTGGACAGGCGACACGGGTGCTTACCTCCGCACTGTTATGGGCGCAATGGCCTTGTTTGGTGTCACACCAGAAAAATACTATCCCTACAAAATTGCTGATTTTGACAAAGAGCCTCCCGCCTTCTGCTATGCCTTAGCTCAAGCCTACAAGGCTGTGCGTTACTACCGCCTCGACCCCGCTGGCACAACACCTACCGATTTGCTGGCACGCATTAAAGCAAACCTGGCAGCAGGTCTACCTTCAATGTTTGGCTTCACGGTGTATGACTCAATTTATTCCCAGCTAACTCAAACCACAGGGAAGATCCCCTTCCCCGTCCCCACTGATAAAGTCGTTGGGGGTCATGCCATTGTGGCGATCGGCTATGACGATACCCTCCAAATCACCCATCCCACCAATGGGGCAACAACTGTTGGTGCGTTTATCATCCGCAACTCCTGGGGCACAACTTGGGGTGACAGGGGTTACGGCTACATCCCCTATGACTACGTGTTAAAGGGACTCGCCGTCGATTGGTGGTCGCTGATCAAAGCCGACTGGATCGACACCGGCAATTTCGATCTCTAACTCCAATCCATCGCAGTTTGTATATAGCAGTCCTAAATCAGTTGTGAACAAGCAGAGTGGTGAAAGTCTTTCCCTCCAGGGAAAGGCTTTCACCATCCAAACAGGATCGCTATAGCTATCACCAATTTGATTAGGACAGAAGATGAAGCGGGGAGTGGGGGCGTTGTCCCCACCCCGTACCTGAACCCAGTCAGAACAGCTGATAGAGTTGATTTTGCAGAGACTTTATCTCTGCAAAATCAACTCACGCCAATTGTTTCAGGACGATCGTCCCCTCCCAAGTACGCCCCCCATCCTTTGTGCCCCCATCCTTTGGGATGCTGAACCCCCAGCAGGGATAGTTGGTATTAGAAAATGAGGAGTAGGGCAGAAGATTTTCATGCTTGGAGGTGAATGCAGATCATGAAAGACTGGAATGAACATAGGAACAGCAGCCTGAAACTTCGTTGGATCTTCCCTAACACACTAATGTTGCTACTATTGGTGTCTATCCTTGCGATCGGGGCGATCTCTTGCTCTGCTACAACCATCCCTTCTGCCTCTGTAACTGAGAATAAAACGCCCTCTAGCCCCACCCTTGCTACCCCCTCTCCCACTTCATCCGGTTTCCCCCATCCTGCCTCCCCTGCCTCTAATCCTTCAGCCTTCCCCAAACCTGTGTCTACCCTTTCTCTGAACCAAACCGATGCTGGTAAAACGCTCCAGGTTCCTGCTGGCGAAATAGTTTTAATTACGTTATCCGAAAATCCAACCACAGGCTACCGTTGGGCACTGGAACCGATGGAGCAGCCAGTACTGGAACTGCAAGCTTCTGATTATGTCACGGCATCGGGTGCTGGCATCGGTGGTGGCGGTCAGCGTGTCTTCAAATTTCGGACCAAAGCCAGTGGCACCGTCAATTTACAGCTTAAGGAATGGCGTGACTGGGAAGGAGAGCAATCGACCCTCAACCGATTTTCAGTGACAATTAAGGTGCCATAACTCCCTAGCTCATCCCTTCCGGCAAACTCATACCAATTTAAAAAATAAAGGTTGTAGATGGGGGTGTGGGGGCTTTGCCCCCAGCCAGGGGTTCCACCCCTGCACCCCGTCCCCAATCTGCTCTGTTCGCTATTTAAATTGGTATCATAACCAACAAAATTGCCTGGTACCCAAGCGCACGCAATACTCATGGAGTTTCCAGGAAATAATTTCATTCTGCTCAGCCCACGAACCTTATGGTTCAAGCTTAAATTCCATCGAGACTCCACCTAGATGGGAATTTGGATAGGTAATCAAGTAGTTTTGAATCAGGCTTTGCAGCGCTTCAAAATAACTAAACGTTGCGGCTAATTGGTCCCAGGTTGGCGTACTCGAAAACCGAATTCCGGCCTGCTTCGCCGCCTTACGACAAGCATTAAAAGAACCGTATTGCTGCTTTAACTGTTCTTTGCTGATCAGAACGGGGGAAAGTGCTAACCCTAAAACGGGAGCAGCGTTATCCTCCACCGTCTGCTGGGCAAGCTGATTGACCGCAACCTGGGCCACTGTAAACACAGCGGCTGCATTATTGAGATCTGCCTCATGATTGGTATGAAGCTGGTCCAGCAACTCAGCAATTCGTTTTTTACCCATACATTTTATTGATCTGGTTATTGATCTCGCAGGGAACGTTGCACAGAAGCGGGATCGCTGTACATCTGGGGATTCTCACGCCGATCGCTCTCAGCAGCCTGCGGAGAAGAGGATGGGAGCACTTTAGCCGCTGGCGTTGGCTCCTCCCCATATTCCTCGCGCCACCAGAGAATTAATGCCTTTAATGCCTGCCAAAATCGGGTGAAACGACCAGGAATCGCCAGTACCCCCATCGCTCCATTCACCTCTTCCACCTCTTCAAAAGCTTTTGAAAGGTGATCCAGGTGAGTCGTCATTGTCTTCAACTCCCGTTCTAATTCCACCATTGCTTCCTGTCGAGTTTGAACCAATTCTTGCTTGTCCGCATTTAACTGATTAATTAAACTCTGCAATCGAGCAATATCGGCTTTAAGGCTCAGGGCTGTTTGTTTATGTTCTTCATTGCGGCGAAGCAACTGCGATCGACTCCGGTTTGTAAAAATTAGGCAGTCACGCATTTCTGCATAGAGTTGGTTCGCCTCAGTCGGGCTGAAGGGTTGAATGGTTTTAGGAAATTCAGTTGCAGAACGAAAGCGTGCCGTCGAGCGATCAGAACCAGCCATTTTCCCACTCCAGAGCTTGAGC
>JBAUTA010001533.1:0-1656 GCA_049581985.1 Kovacikia sp. | reverse complement strand
CCCCCATCTGCAGCCTTCATTTTTTAAATTTGGTATGACCTATTTGGATTGGGAGAAAAAATTCCAGGGGAATCCTTGCTCCCAAGCCGCTCAAACTCACAACTGATTGAGGACTGCTAGATGAAAGCGATCGAGGGCTTTATAGACAGAAATACATAGGGTTTAAACGCACGACCGGAAGAAATAAAAATTTCACCCTTAAGGATGACCCAAAGCTCCGTTCAAAACCAGTTAAAAAAACTGTGAAAACTCCCAGGAGACTCCACAGTGGAGGAAACCAATAACGGTTGTATAAGCATTCATAGATACAACTGAACTGGGCATCGGTGATCCCTGAGAAATCACCGCCTCTTCTCATAGGCACGCCTCAAGCACTTGCTAATAGCTGTTTTCTTACTTCCTGTTCAATCTTTTGGCGGACGGTCAGGGTAGCAATTCCCGTGATCGGCAACCCATAAGCTCTCTGAAAAGCTTTCACTGCTTGCAGGGTCTGGAAACTATACAACTCATTAACGGACAGTTGAGCGTTCACCGTCAGATTTAGACTATATTGCAGGTTTCGCATAATCTTCTCGGCCTTGTCATGGGTAACAGGGTCTAGTCTTCCGGTTAGCGATAACTGGTACTGCTGTTGAAACTCACGGATGGCAGATTGGGTGAATACATCCAAAGTATTGCCGTTATTACCGTTGAGTCCATCAGGTCCAAGGTGAAACCCCAAACCGTCTAATACTTCCTTAAATTGGCTAAGCGAGTATGTCATGGGAACGACTCCTGGAGATTAAACCTGGAGATTAAACAATGGGTACAGGGGAGAGTCGTAAACCGTTTCAAAGCAAGCACTCCAAAAGATAGTAGAACTGCCTTTGACGAAACCCGATTTGTGCATAAGTCCGGGATAGGTCTAAAGTATGATTTTTGGTGTAAAACCCACCTCATCCAGCTGGCTCACCCGATCGCATGATGTTCCATAATCTGACAAACTACCCCTATCCCTCTGGGCGGCGGGTGGTGCTGGGCAAGCAAGGTGCCGTTGCGACCAGTCAACCGCTGGCGACCCTGGCAGGCATGGAGATGCTGTGGGCCGGAGGAAACGCAGTTGATGCGGCAGTTGCAATGGCGATCGCCCTCACGGTTGCAGAGCCCACTTCCAACGGCATTGGTGGCGATGCCTTTGCCCTGGTTTGGGATGGCAAATTGCAGGGTCTGAATGCCTCTGGCAGAAGTCCGCTGACCTTTGCCCCCGAACATTTTGCTGGCATGAATCAGATTCCCCATGCTGGTTGGTTAAGCGTGACGGTGCCGGGAGCCGTTTCCGCCTGGCAGTCGCTCTGGCAGCGCTGGGGAAAGTTGCCCTTTGAACGACTGTTTGAACCCGCGATCCGATATGCCGAGGAGGGCTATCCGGTGTCGCCAGAAACGTCCCTTGCCTGGAAACGGGCAGAAGCACTATTTTTGCCGCTGAAGCAGCCTGAATTTCAGCCTTTCAAGCAGGTCTTCTTCCCAAACGGTCGGGCACCCCAGGCGGGGGAGCTGTGGCGGAGTCAGGGGCATGCGGAAACCCTGCGATCGATCGCCCATACCCAGGGCGAAAGTTTCTACCAGGGTAAGCTGGCGACCCAAATGGCTGCCTTTGCCGCTGAAACTGGCGGATTG
>JBAUTA010001532.1:0-1597 GCA_049581985.1 Kovacikia sp. | reverse complement strand
GCCCCATGCTGAATTCAATATTTGGTTTAATGCTGAAGCGGCTCAGACAGTCTTTGACAGCCGAGACGATATTGTCGTGATGCCCCTGGACGTGACCCGACACCTGGTCTTTACACGAACCATGATTCAGGCAGTTACCCAGGCGAATCTGGAAAGCAACCTTGCCAAATTCTCGATCGCTCTTTGTGAATTCATGATTAGCACAGCCTTGAACTATCGAGAAACAGGAGGAGTTCCCGGTTTCCTTGGGCATGATGCAGCGACCTTAGGATACCTGTTTTATCCAGAAACCCTGATGCTGAAAAGGGCAAAAGTCCGAGTTGAAACAAAGGGAGAGTGGACCCTGGGACAAACGTTAATAGATCGTCGTCCTGCACCAAAAGCAGAAGCAAACGCCTGGGTTGCATTGCAGGTAGATGAGAATCGATTTTTCACCAGCTTCGTTGAAGATTTGAAGCAGCTATTCACATCCGCTACTATTGCATGAAGACAAAAACTCCTAACCTTAATCGGAAATAAAAGAAGCAATCAACCCTTGAACAAAAAAGAGTTCCAAGCATGATGCCATTCAAAAACTGAGCAATTCATAACCGATTTCAGGTCTATTTCCCCTTTACTTCGTTCAATACAACGGTCATGACTCCCACCCGTAGGCCCAACCGCTGCCAATGGGAGTTGCTGGAAGAAAACCTGCGATCGCCCACAACCGCCTGGTAATCCTTGGGAAACTTTTTAGCCGCCTGGGGCGCAGCCTTCACTTGCAGAATAAGTTTGCCCTCGTAACGGGATAATTCGGTTCCTTGTAAAAGGATGGTGCCACCATAGTCCCAAGCGAGTCCGTAAAGTTGAAACTTGCCCAACTGTTTGCGCAGATCAGCAAACGAAGTTCCCATCCCACTGCCCTCAGGAGTCTGCCAATCAACCCCTAAATCGCGGATATAGGCTGGCTTTGTTTGGGCTATATCCTGCCAGACGATTGTTAAAGATTGCTTTGGTCCCAGGTCAACTAGGGTGGCAGGAAGGGTGTCAATCCCCTCCGGATCGGAAACCGTTCGATCGCGCAGACGGGTTGCCCCAAACATCTTGACCAAATCCTTTCGACTGGTATCACGGGTTACCGGACCAACCCGTTCTCCCGGTAGAACCAGAGTTTCCTTTAAAGGAATCGGTTGACCCAGGCTTTGATCGCTAATTTCCTTCACAGAAGGGGCGATCCGGGCAGTAGCAGGTGGACTGGGAGGGATTCCCTGAAGTAAGGCCAGATCCCCCCTGGAACAACCGACCAATAACGTCAATGAAGCGATCGTCAGCCTCCCAATGGGCCTGATCCGGGCAAAGGTCGCCCTCAATAAAAAACCCATGTATCCATCATTGCCTCAGACAGGTCAGAAATACTGACGTCTGAAGTCGGCAAATTGTTCTTGGAAAAGGCAAATCTCCGGTAAGTACCTGGGGGCAATTAAACAAAATATCATGTTAGGCGTGGAGGGATGCGCCCTCCACGCCCTCACTCCTGCTGATCATGAATGATGCCTACCGACACGATCCATTAAAGCTTTTGAAAAGTACGTTCAAGCCGATACCAGGCATCCCGGAC
>JBAUTA010001531.1:0-1720 GCA_049581985.1 Kovacikia sp. | reverse complement strand
TGAAACTCTTGCGCCTGTGATCTTTTGACCTGTTGCCGTGCTAGAAATTTCAGTGGTTGTAGTTTGACCGATCTCTTGGTTTACCCAAACGTAGTTGTAAGTTTTGCCGCCGACGGTTACTTTTTGCGTTCCTAGTCCATCTGGAATACCTGTCAAAGCAAAGCGCTGGGTGGAACTTACCGTAGGAGCCAGGGAGCTACTAAACGTGTTGGTTAAAAGGGGAACCTCGTCGCCAGTGGTGATTAAAGGAAGAATTTGAAAATCTGGTGAGCCAGGAACGTTGTTAACGTAAGGTAGAGAGGCCGTTTTGCCCGGAGCCGTGGGAGTGCTGATAATGCCTGTCATGGGTATTTCCTGGATAAATACTTTTATGGAGTCAACCTGCAAATAAGTATCCTTAACGTTTATTTGCAGGCTATTTCAATATATAAGTAAGTTTCCAATGCTCAGTTAAGCTTGATTTAAGAATAAGTTAAAGTCGTAGTAATCATGCTTGAAATCAATGTTTAGCATTTGGTTGTCTTATGTTTAACGTGCCTATATTAAAGCTTAAAGAAATTCGGCTTTCTTCCGAACAATTAGATTCAACACCGTGCCATAACCAACTTGGAAAGATCGCGAACATTCCTTCAATGGGTGTATAGATAATTTTTCCAATTGTCCAGGTAGTCATTTGAAGATAAGGAGGCATGAGCATTTGTGCTCCTGCTCTGGGATCGTAGAAATAGAGATTACCTGAATTTTTGGGAACCTTGACATAATAAACACCGCTCAAGATGGAATTGGGATGGTGATGTAATGAGTTGAAGGCATTCTGAGGATTGATCGTGGCCCAGCAGTTATTAATCGTGGGTCTAACTCGATCTAAATCCCACATCATTTCCTGTGCAATTTTTAAGGCAATATCGGTGACTATATCTGTAAATTCTTTGAACGCTTCTTTTTTGTGGAAATTATCTTGACTGTGCCAGCCTAGAACGTTGGAAACACTAATACCTTGCGGATCCAATTCTTTGTTTTGCAAAATACTCGTTTGCAAGCATTTATTTAGATCTTGAAAATTCTCGTACTGAAAATGCCAAATTGGTGTGGGAAACCAGTCCTGTCTCATAGTTATTTTATAGAGGATAATGGTCTAAAATTAGTGGCTCGATTTTGACTAGAATAAAAAGCTTTGTCGATTGAATGCTTAGATCTTTATTGATTCTCCTCTATTTATAAATGATTTATCTCTGCTGTAGATTTGTGACTATCGTGCAACAATCCAGTAGCATCGGAATATCGTTACTTTTAGAAGTTCAGCTATTGCTGGGCCGACATTATCGCCTTTGCCTAAGGTTATCGATTTTACCGAGAAGCGTTTAGATGGATTTTCATGAATGGTGGGATACTGGCGTTCGCCTTATAGCTGCTGTAGTTGTAGGCGGACTGATTGGCTGGAACCGTCAAGTTGAAGGCAAGCCTGCGGGACTTAGAACCCATATGCTGGTCAGTTTGGGTGCTGCTGTAATTGTCCTGATTCCGACGCAAGTTAACCCTGGTCATAGCGCGGACGGTTTGAGCCGTGCAGTGCAGGGTGTTGCGACTGGTATCGGCTTCTTGGGCGCAGGCGAAATTTTACAGCGGCAATCGGTACGAGGCGATCGCAGAATTGTAAAGGGACTCACCTCTGCCGCCGCACTCTGGACTACGGCAGCGCTGGGCATGGTCAGCGGTTGCG
>JBAUTA010001530.1:0-1736 GCA_049581985.1 Kovacikia sp. | reverse complement strand
GCTGACTATGAAACCTTGGAAAACCTTTGGCCGCATGCATTGGCGGCAATGGATTGGATCGATCGCAGTTGCAAGCAAACTACCTATCTCAGCTACTTCCGTAAGTCGCGTCGGGGCTTAGATAACCAGGGCTGGAAGGATTCTGGCGACTGTATCGTAAATCGTCGGGGCCAGGTGGCCGAAGGGCCGATCGCCCTCTGCGAAGTTCAGGCATACGTTTACGCGGCTAAAATTCGGCTGGCTCAGATTGCCCGCATGAAGAAACGCATCGATCTGGCAGACCGCTGGGAGGAGGAAGCCAGGGAGCTGAAGATCCGGTTTAATCGGGATTTCTGGATGGAGGATCAGGATTTTTGTGCCCTAGCGCTGGATGGCGATGGCAAACCTGTAGACAGCATTACCTCCAATCCAGGGCATTGCTTAAATCTAGGGATCTTTACCCCGGAGAAGGCATACAGCGTTGCAGAACGGCTACGGGCACCGGATATGTTTAACGGGTGGGGAATTCGCACCCTCAGCAGCCTGTCTCCGGCCTATAACCCAATGGGCTATCATATTGGGTCTGTCTGGCCCCACGACAATGCGCTGACGGCAACTGGGCTGCGATCGCTCGGTTTAATTGACCAGGCCCTGGAACTTGCCGAGGGCATTCTGGATATGACCCATCGCCAACCCTACCACCGCCCTCCGGAACTATTCTGCGGTTACGAACGTGCAGACGACAACGATCCAGTGCAGTATCCTGTTGCCTGCACACCCCAGGCATGGGCAACGGGGAGTGTATTCCAACTGATGCAAATGATGGTTAACTTGGTGCCCGATGCCCCAGGTAACACGCTGAGAATCATCGATCCGGCGCTACCTGAGTCGATTCACTATTTAGCCCTCCAAAACCTGCGCGTAGGGCCAACCTTACTCGATCTGGAATTTGAGCGCTCTGGTTCTGCCACCGCCTGCCGGGTGTCGAGGAAACGAGGCAATTTAAGGGTGATTATTGAAGCTTAGGGATGGGAATTCAATCAGTTCCAGAATCGGGTAGAGGCGGGTTTGCCCCTATCTCATACCAAATTAAAAAATGAAGGTTGCAAATGGGGGTGGGGGGGCTTCGTGCCCAGCCAGGGGTTCCACCCCTGCACCCCATCCCCAAGCAAAATTTAGTACTTGCAGCACCAGGTCAGGGTTTCACCGACTTTTGCGGAAAGGATAGCTGCTGAGCCTGGGAGGGGTCAGTCAGGGTAATGATCGGCTGCGGGTCGCGCGGGGGCAGGTTCAGATCCCTTAGAAATCTTGTCCAAATCGGTCGCAAGGTCGAGTCTGTAGGCGATTGTTGCAGCCCCTCCGCTACGGTTGTTACCGTTTCAAACCAGATACCCGCATTCCCATACAACTTCACCTTTTCCTGGAAGGATGCGCGAGTTAATTGATCTTGCAGCAGGGGACTGAGGGGAATTCGCTGCACTGTAATGCTGACAAACTTATTGGCTGAGGAATCCTGGGGGTCGCAGCGGATGACAAACTTGAAATAGCGGGGTTCCCCAACTTCGAGCGGAGCCATTTTTCCTGGTGGCAGGGAAATTCCGATCACGCCTGCGGAGGCTTGGGTGATCGTTGCGATGGTTCGATCGAAAATATACTGCCCTTGATGTTCTTCAACCCGAAGTTCTGCTAGACGGGTTTCGGTGACGCTGTAGGGAAGATAGAACCAGAGGGTGGGATAGGCAGAAACGGTCGAACCC
>JBAUTA010001529.1:0-3168 GCA_049581985.1 Kovacikia sp. | reverse complement strand
CCTCTATCTAGAATGAAATGACCCTGCCCTAGCCCCCCTTAAAAAGAGGGGAAACAGGCTTGAAGTCCCCCTTTTTAAGGGGGATCTAGGGGGATCTGTACGATTTGCTACCCGCAATAGGACTTTTAAAACATCCTCTAAGGGGTGTTTTGAGGGTTTTCAACCTGCAAAATAGTCTTGAAAGACCCCTTGTGTGGCGTCAGGGTAGGTTATATTTCTCTCCTGGAGTCTTTCGTTAAACTTCACCACGGATGGTAAAGGAGTAGTCTCCGCCAGGTTCTAGCTGATAGTCCTTTTGTTCTAAAAAACGCCCTAAAGGTTCCTTAATCAAGGCCCGTCCCAACGATGGCTCAACCGATAATTCTCCTCGCTGAAAGCACCACTCAAACTGCCACTCAAACTGATTTGCTCGAACTTCCCCTTCAAGTTTTCCCTGTTGCCAGGACTGACGGGTAATTCGGACATAGGCAGTTGTTTGAGGTAGACGACGAGAATCCACAATTGTCTGAGAATAAATAATAGCTATCTAGCTAATTGAGCATCTGGCTCAAGCACCCACAATACCAAACCTTTAGGTATTCGCGTCAAGACTATCGTGTTACCCCGCTTGAGCATTCGTTCGGAAGGACGTTGGGCAGCTTCAACCGTTGGATAAAACTTGACGTAGCTGTAAAACTGCTCGTTGTAAGCGATAGCGCCCACAGGTTTAGACATATCAGGCAGGGAAATGTGGCAGGTTTGGATAGAATCGCGATCCAAAATCATATCGGAAATAGCTGCACTGCTTTTCTGCACAAAGGTATCCAGGTTACTGACCATAAAGTTTATTTAGAGAAGCCTTGGAAACTAGTAGATGATGCCCTTTATGTAAGCAGTTCAGAGGTCGTTAACCAACCGATAAATTACAGAATTCAAAAAGTGTGCAGGGCTGATTATTCCTCCATCTCCGCAAGATTGCGGCTATTGTAGAGACTCATCGCTTTTTCAACCCCCTGTTTAAGGCTGCATTCCACGGCACTGACAACTAACTGAAGCACTTTAGCAATAATTTCTGCTTCCTTAGCCGAAAAATGTCCTAAAACGTGAGATACCGCATTTCGATCGGGATTCACACTCTTGGCGCTACCAATTCCAATTCGCAGGCGAGGAAATGACTGCGTGCCGAGATGGGCGATCGCTGACTTCATACCATTATGTCCCCCTGCCGAACCTGAGAGGCGCAACCGTAACCGACCGATCGGCAAGTCCATTTCGTCATAAATCACCAGCACAGATTCCGGGGGAAGCTTATACCAATCTGTAACCGCCCGCATTGCCTGACCAGAGTTGTTCATGTAAGTCAGCGGTTTAAGTAGACGAATCTTAGTCGCACCCGGCCCAACTCCCTCGCCAAACACCCCCTGAAACTTACGGTTTTCCGTTAGGGAAATCTGCCAGGAACGCGCCAACGCATCCACAGCTTCAAATCCGATATTGTGGCGGGTGCGATCGTACTTAGAACCGGGATTTCCCAAGCCGACAATTAACTGGGGAGTCACAAGGATTGGAGTCTGTGAGTCAGTCATTCAAAATTTGCAACCCTAGTTGCTAACTTCACTAGAGGCAGTTGCAGCTTCCGTCGGTGAAACCGCAACCGTTTCAGCGGGGGTAGTTTCATTTCCCTGAGGTACAGTTGCCTCATCCATCGTGGACGGAGACAGGGCTGGTTGGGAAGGTGTTTCCAGTGTTGCTTCCATCGGTTCCTTGATTACCTGCTCTAAATGTTCAGCTTCCCGTTTAAACTCTGTCTCAAACTCCTTGGAAGCTTCCTGGAACCCACGAATGGCTTTCCCCATACTGCGACCAATCTCTGGCAGCTTTTTCGGTCCAAATATCAGCAGAGCAAGGACCATAATTACCGCCATTTCTGGCAGACCAATTCCAAAAATATTCACAATGCGCCTCCTGGATTCGGGGATGGGGATGGGGGAATGGGGAAATGGATTCGAGGAAAGGAAAGACAGTAATCTAATCCTTGATCCTTTCACCCACACCTGACACCTGACACCTACTCTTTCAATCTACAATCTACAATCTACAATTCCTACTCCTTACCCACAAAAAGCCCCGGACAAGCCGGGGAAATTAAATCATTGACCAAGCTAATAATCAGAGCAGATAGACTGCCTAAGCTTTACCAGCCGACATTGAAATCACTCAGCACAATTGAGGAGTTGTAAATTTGCAGAATAATGAGCAGGAAAACGAAAAATAGCCCCATGAAAATTCCCATGACGGTGGTGGTTCCCCAGCCGGGAACAACTTTACCGTATTCAGAGTTCAGGGGTCTGAGAACATCTCCCAACCGAGTCCGCTGTGCCATGAGTCACCTATAATTATCTCGACAGAACTTGTTATTGTTACGAACAATTTGTAACATTATACGGTAACGCACTCATAATTTATCTCATCTATGGAACCTGCAATAGCTCTTAATATTTCTATCGGTGTTGTTTTAGTAGCGCTGACGGGATATGCCATTTATACGGCGTTTGGACCACCAGGGAAAAGGTTGGACGATCCGTTTGAGGATCACGAAGATTAGAAAGTAGGCACATCCCTCAGCCAGTTTGTTGAAACGGTCTTGAGAATGAAGCCCAAAGGACAGTCATCCCTTGATCGCCCCAAGGTTGCAAACACTCAATTTCGCCCCATGGGGTTTGGGGGCTTCGCCCCCAAGAAGGGGCAGAACCCCTTCACCCGGTTCAAAACTTTATTTTTGCTATACCAGGCTCAGCGTAAGTCGAAACCTTGAAGCTGACGATTTTCCAGGGGTAAACCGGAGCAATTTGCCCATGAACTGAAGGCATGGGTTCTGAATCGATCGATCGCTCCAGTAAATCAACTGGACCTTCTAATTTCAAGTTCAGGTGGCTCTGAAGATGCAATTGGGCTTCTTCTCCATGGCTTTCGTAACAGCGCAGAATCCACTCATTGGGTGAGTCTTCAGACTGCTTAAATGCGATCAGTACCAGGTTATCAGCTCCTAAATTAAGCAGGGAGCTTATTGGGGGTAGGGTTGGGGCAGGCGGGTTTGGATTTTCAGGAATGCTGACTGCTAGAAGTGGCGTGTTTAATTCGTATCCCTTTTGGACCGTTTGGGCTGCTTTCCAGTCGCCAGCATGGGGA
>JBAUTA010001528.1:0-11221 GCA_049581985.1 Kovacikia sp. | reverse complement strand
TCCTTACTACGCAATTGTCTGTAGCAAATCCACCGATGAAAGTTACCCAGGAAAAACTTCCCGCCAGTCAGGTCGGGTTACAAATTGAAATTACGCCAGAAATGACCAAGAAGGCTTACGAGCAGGTAATTCAAGAATATACCCGCTCGGCAAACATTCCTGGGTTCCGTAAAGGAAAGGTCCCCCGTCAAGTGCTGGTTCAACGCTTTGGTTCCTTACGGCTGAAGGCAGCCGCCCTAGAGGAATTGATTGACGACAGCTTGAAGCAGGCAATCAAGCAAGAAAATATTGAGGCCCTGGGTAACTTCCAACTAATTTCTTCTTTTGAGGAATTAATTGCTCAATACGAGCCTGGCTCCACCCTGACTTTTTCGGCGTCCGTTGACGTACAGCCAGAAGTGACGCTGAGTCAATACACCGACTTGCATATTCAGGCAGAGGAGATTAAGCCCGCTCCTGAGCGCGTCGATCAGGTGTTATTACAGTACCAGGAGCAGGTGGCGACTCTAGTTCCGATTGAGGGGCGGCCTGCCCAGCTAAAAGATATTACTGTGGTGGACTATAAGGGCGTTCTGGTGAGTGAAGAGCCGGACGCAGAACCGGAGGAATTCCCGGGGGGTGAGGCAAAAGATTTTCAGGTGGAATTGACCGAAGGCAAGTTTATTGAGGGTTTCATTGATGGCATCGTCGGCATGTTCGTGGGTGAAACGAAGGAAATTTCAATTCAATTTCCGGAAGACTATGGCCAGCCAACCCTGGCAGGCAGATCGGTTATCTTTACAGTCACGCTGAAGGAAATTAAGGAAAAGGAACTGCCCGCCCTGAATGATGAGTTTGCCCAGGATGTGAGCGAGTTTGAGACTCTGGCTGAGCTGCGAGAATCTCTAGAAAATCGCTATCAGGAAGAGGCCAAGGATAAGACAGATGGAAATAAGGAACAGGCCATTCTGGACGAATTGCTCAAGCATATTGAAGTCGATTTGCCTGAAACCTTAATCGATCGGGAACTCAACTTTATCCTTAACCAAACAGCTGTGCAGTTGCAGAATCAGGGGTTGGACATCCGGCAACTTTTTACTCAGGATACGATCCCAATGCTGAAGGAGCGATCGCGCCCCGATGCGGTTTCCCGAATTAAGCGGACTCTAGCGTTGGGAGAAGTCGCCAAGAAAGAATCAATTCAAATTGAGCCAGAAGCAGTAAGTACAAAAGTTAACGAAATCCTGACAGAGTTGGAAGGTCAGCCGGATATCGATCGCGAACGCCTACAGAGCGTGGTTGCTGAGGATTTGCTCAAGGAGAAAATTGTTACCTGGTTGTTGGAGCATTCTACTGTCGAGCTTGTGCCGGAGGGGACCTTGGCGAAGGAAGCTGAGGCAGAGACTGGAGAGGAGGAAACCATTGGGATTGAATCAGATGGAACAACCGCTGCGATTGATGTGGAAGCGACAGAAGTAGAAGCATCTGAGCCTCCGTCCGCTTTGGGGGAATCGCCGGATCAGGAACCCTCAGTCACCGCAGAGTCATCGGTAGATACGGAGGAGGCTGAGGTAAAACCGGAATCTGATACCCCCCGAAAAAAGTCCCCAAAGGCAAAGTCTAAATCCTCGGAGACGGAGTAATTCTTATATCTTTCAAGAGGAACTTGGTGCACGCTAAATCCCCAAGTTACAATATTCAGGACATAGGCACTGGGTTCTTCCCCCAAGTCCTGGAATAATTGAGGCATAATTTTGGATAGAGACCTAATTGGGGTAGCCGCCAACTCTCTTCTCGAAATATGGAGATATGTGGAGAAGCGCTGTCACCAATCAGCCAATTTGATCTAGAGTGATTCAAACAACGAACTCGACTATGGTTGTATCCCGATCCGCAAACTACTCAATTTCCAACTTCAACTCCCTGGACGTTTATTCCGTTGGCTCCACCAACTCCACCAATATGATCCCAATGGTGGTAGAGCAGTCTGGTCGAGGTGAGCGTGCGTTCGACATTTATTCCCGGTTGCTTCGAGAGCGGATTGTGTTCTTGGGTACGCCCGTCGATGATACGGTTGCTGACTCGATCGTTGCCCAACTCCTATTCCTGGAAGCGGAAGATCCGGAAAAAGACATCCAGTTATATATCAACTCCCCCGGTGGCTCTGTCACCGCTGGCATGGCGATCTACGACACCATGCAGCAGGTTCGCTCTGACGTAGTGACAATTTGTTTCGGTCTGGCAGCGAGCATGGGGGCATTTCTGCTGGCGGCAGGGGCTGCTGGTAAGCGGATGTCTCTACCCAGTTCCCGGATTATGATTCACCAACCCCTTGGCGGTGCTCAAGGTCAGGCGGTGGATATTGAAATTCAGGCAAAGGAAATCCTCTATCATAAGCGCAAGCTAAACGAGTTGTTGTCCTATCACACCGGGCAGCCCTTAGAAAAGGTGGAAACGGATACCGATCGCGACTTCTTTATGTCAGCCGCCGAAGCGAAGGATTATGGTCTGATTGATCAGGTTATTTCCAGGCAAAATCTTCCTAAAGCTGGAGAAACTGTTGCTGCAGTTAAGTAAGAGGCAGATATGTCCAAGTACGACTCCCATCTCAAATGTTCCTTCTGTGGCAAATCTCAGGAGCAAGTCCGCAAACTAATTGCAGGTCCGGGAGTCTACATTTGTGATGAATGTGTGGACTTATGTAACGAGATCCTGGATGAAGAGCTGTTTGACTCCAGTGCGGCAGCTCCCCAACCGGTTCCCCGGCGGGAACAATCTCCTGAAAAACGTAAAACCCGTACTTCCCATCTTTCTCTGAATCAAATCCCTAAACCCAGAGAAATTAAGAAGTATCTGGATGAACACGTGATTGGGCAGGATGAAGCCAAGAAAATTCTCTCTGTCGCTGTTTACAATCATTACAAGCGGCTTAGTTTTACCCAATCCAAAGGAAACGGTAAAGCTTCGGGTGAGGATGCGGTTGAACTGCAAAAGTCGAATATTCTCCTGATTGGGCCAACGGGCTGCGGTAAAACCCTTCTGGCTCAAACGTTGGCAGAAATTTTAGATGTTCCCTTTGCGGTTGCCGATGCCACAACCCTGACTGAGGCGGGATACGTGGGCGAAGATGTGGAGAACATCCTGCTACGGTTGCTTCAGGTTGCCGATCTGGATGTAGAAGAGGCGCAGCGTGGCATCATCTACATTGATGAAATTGACAAAATTGCCCGCAAGAGCGAAAACCCTTCGATTACGCGAGATGTTTCTGGAGAAGGGGTTCAGCAAGCGCTCTTAAAAATGCTGGAAGGTACGATCGCCAATGTCCCTCCCCAGGGCGGACGCAAGCATCCCTATCAAGACTGCATTCAGATTGACACTAGCAATATTCTGTTTGTCTGCGGTGGCGCGTTTGTGGGTCTGGATAAGGCGATCGAACAGCGAATCGGGAAGAAATCTATTGGCTTCATCCAACCGGGAGATAACCAACCTAAAGAAAAACGGGCGGCGGATGTCCTCAAATATTTAGAACCCGATGATCTGGTTAAATTTGGGATGATTCCAGAGTTTATTGGGCGGGTGCCAGTGATGGCGGTAGTTGACCCGCTGGATGAGGATGCCCTCACCGAAATCTTGACGGAACCTCGCAATGCCCTGGTTAAGCAGTACCAAAAGCTCCTGAAAATGGACAATGTGCTGCTGGAATTCAAACACGATGCGGTTCGAGCGATCGCTCAGGAGGCGTACCGTCGCAAGACTGGTGCCCGTGCTCTCCGCAGCATTGTTGAAGAACTGATGCTGGATGTGATGTACGAATTGCCCTCCCGCAAAGATGTCACTCGTTGCTTGATTACGCGCGAAATGGTTGAGAAGCGCTCTACCGCAGAGTTGCTGCTGCATCCATCTTCCATACCCAAGCCTGAGTCAGCCTGATGAGTTAAGAGTTTTGAGCTTTAAGTTTTGAGTCGTTCCTGATAGCTCTAAACTGAAAGTTTGTTATTCAAAGCCTTTTTACAATGCCTTACGCTTGGGTTCGGGGTTTCAATCATTACTACGAGTGGGTTACTGGATCGGGAAGTCCGGAACCTACAGGGAAGCCTGTGATGGTTTTTCTCCACGGTTGGGGAGGGTCTGCCCGTTATTGGGAGAGTACAGCCCATGCCCTTTCTGATTCCTTTGATTGTTTGCTGTATGATATGCGGGGTTTTGGGCGTTCTCAGGAACGCTGCGATCGCCCAGACCTATCGCCGACGCTGGAAGAACTTGAAACCGATCTGAGCTATGAATTGGAAAGCTACGCCGAAGATTTGGCGAAGTTTCTGGATGCTCTGGAGTTGCAGCATATTTTTCTCAATGCCCATTCCATGGGGGCTTCTGTTGCGGTATTTTTTCTCAATCTTTACCCGGAACGGGTTGAACGGGCAATTTTGACCTGTAGCGGCATCTTTGAGTACGACGAAAAAGCCTTTGCTGCTTTCTATAAGTTTGGTGAGTATGTCGTTAAGTTTCGTCCCCGCTGGTTGTATCAGCTTCCCTTTATGGATCGGCTGTTTATGCAGCGGTTTCTACACCGACCCTTGCCAACGACTATTAGCCGCGCCTTTCTAAATGATTTTCTGATGGCAGATTATGAGGCCGCGATCGGGACTATCTTTACCTCGGTTAGCAAGAAGGCTGCGGAGGTCATGCCCCAGGAATTTGCCCGCCTAACGGTGCCAACGCTGCTGATTGCGGGTGATCGCGACATTATCATCCCCGCCGAGATGGGGCATCAAGCCGCCTCCCTCAATGACCAGATCAAATTTGTCGCAATCCCTGATACTGCCCACTTCCCAATGCTTGAAGATACCCCAACCTATTTGCAGCATGTGCAAGATTTTTTGGGAGTTGAAATAGGTCACCCTTCGATGGTGACCAAATCTATTTAGGAAATTTCTAGCAAACAAAATACTCGTAGGGGCAGGTTTGGCACTAAAGCAAGCAGCTCTGAATGCAAAGGCTCTGACAAAACCTGCCCCTACCAATTCGTAGTTAGGGGCTAGGCTTTTGTTTTGCGGTTCGCCAGGATTCTTTCAGACGAGCAAAGTTAGTTGTGAATTCGTTCCAACCCAGCCAACTGCCAACTCGATCCTCATCCCAGGATGCTGAGATTGAACCATAGCTCAGCCCCAACACGCTCAGCCCAAAGAAACCTAGATTTACCAGAAGCACAGCAACGTGGGGAAGCTGAAGCCAATGATTGCTAATAATGATGTAACTGATTGCCAGGGTTGCCATTCCCAGGAAAGCTGGAATGCCTGAAAAAAACGCCATCCGGCGAACCATTCTGCGGCTAACGCCAGCGGGAATGGTGGAATCTTTTGCGGACGATCTCGTTGACTTATCTGACGGCTTAGATTTATCTAGTGACTTAGACTTATCTGGCGACTTAGACTTATCTGAGGGCTTACCAGGGGACTGATCACCTGGCTGGCTTGATTTTTTGGATGCTGGAACTGAAGCTGGTTTTTTGGCAGCTTTCTTAGAATTTTGGGCTGGCTCAAAGGGTAACCGCTCCAAAACAGAACCATCCTCTTTGTTAGTGGATGTATTGGCGTTCTGGGAACTCTTTTTGTTGGACTTTGAGGACATATACCCTTTTCCTAGCCACGAATGCCAAGTCTGGTAATTAGCGCCCGATAGCGTTCCTGGCTTTGCTTTTGAATGTAGGCCAGGAGACGTTTCCGAAGGCCAATCATGCGCAGCAAACCCTGGCGGGAGGCGTGATCTTTCTTATTCGTTTTTAAATGGGAACTGAGTTTGTTTATCCGCTCAGTTAGCATTGCAACCTGAACATCAGCCGATCCGGTATCGGTTTCGTGGATCTGATATTCGGAGATGATTTCGTGTTTACGCTCTTGCAGCAGGGCCATGTCTGATGTCTGTTCCTGGTCAATATCGTTGTCAGCAGTTCTCAATCATATCACAGGTAAAGGGGGGAGTTATAGAGTTTTGAGGTGAGGAGCAACATTTTGCCTTACCCAAGACCTGGATCCAGGGTAAGGCGATCGGCAGCTTATTGCCAGACAAACACCTTGGCTTCCCACTCTCCCAGATCAGTGATCAGCTCATTGTTGCCGGATTCCACATCATAGTTACCCGTCCACTCGTGCCACTTACCATTAGCGGGGAAGTTGGGAACGGTGTAGCCCGCTAAAAACTGGTCGGAGAAGTTGGCTATCACCACCACACGAGACCCTTCGGTGTTCCAGCGGGTATAGGCCAGTACTTTGGTGTCAGGGTTCTCATGGAAAAAGTCAATATTTTCGGTGTAGAGGGCATGGTTTTCCTTTCGCAGGCGAATCAGCCCCTTGTAAAACTCGAACAGGTTGCGGTTGAGGTCGCCATCGAGGAGAGTCCAATCGATTTTCGCCTGGTCGGGAGTTTTGTATTTGTATTCACCGAATTCTTCGCCCATCCAGATCATGGGGACGCCCATGGCAGTCATGACCAGGACCGCACCCAGCTTTCTGCGGCGGAAGGCGGCTTCACCCAAAATCCCGCGATCGCCTAACTCAGCCATCACATGGTGATGGTCATGGTTGGTCAGGTAATTGACCACGTTGGTTACCCCCAAAAAGCCCTGACGTTTGGCATCCAAAACGTCTTCCAAGCGTTCCAGATCAAAAGTGTCGCCCGTGATGTGTTCCAACACGCAGTGATAGAAACTGTCATGCCAGCAGCCATCCATGGGGCCATCGGCATTGGTAATGCTGGTGGTTTCGGGGATGTGTTCGGCGATGTTATAGAAGGGCTTAGAACCTGCCGTCTTTTTCGTTTCCGCAACGATCCAGTGCATGAAGTCATAGTTGGCGATTTGCCGCGCCGCATCATAACGGATGCCATCGATGTGAAACTCCTGAATCCAGTAACGCACCACATCCCCAATAAAGCGGCGGGCCGGATAGGTATCCAGGTTTTCGTCGTAGTGCTCGTAGTTGAACTCTGGCCCCCAGTTGTTATCGGGATCGCGGGGTTCGTGGTGATACCAGTAGTCATGGTCAATTTGGGTCAGGGGAGAGGAGGATTCGGAGTGGTTATAAATCCCATCCATAAAGACCCGCATGCCCCGCCCATGGCATTCATCAATCAACTGCTTCAACTCAGCGGTGGAGCCGTAGCTAGACTCTGTCGCAAAGAAGTGTCGTGGGTTATAGCCCCAGCTATAGTCACCGGGATATTCTTTGACGGGCATGAGTTCGATCGCATTAATTCCTAAGTCACAGAGATAATCCAGCTTCTCGATGACATGTTTGTAGTGACCTCTGGCATGGGGGTCATCCTCGCCTCCTGTGAAGTCTGACACATGCAGCTCATAAATCACCAGCGAGTGATCCGGTGGCAGCGGTTTATCGTCGTGCTGCCAGACATAGGTATCAACAATGCGTTCCCCATCTTTTATCCGAACAATACTATTTTCCTCAGCGCTATGACCATCCACATCGATAGCATAGGGATCGGTGACATCAACCCACTGATCGGGTTCAAAAAACCAACTTTTAGACTGCACCCGAAACTTGTATAAATATTCCCCGTCTTCTAAATCAACCGTTACCCGAAAATACCCGTCCTTCCCTTGCTTCATTGGAATCTCCTTCCAGTCAGAGAAGGAGCCTATTAACACTGCCCCTTTGTTGTAGGGAGCAAATAAATTGAATGCAATAGGACTTGCCATATAGCTCCTGAATACGTAATTTGATTAGGGATTGATGGATGCATTCTCTAATTCTTTGCCCTGCTGGAACATCTTGCTAATGAGAGAACATGATTCTTCTAAAAGGCTTAACTTAGGCCTGAAGAGATATAACTTCGGTCGGAGAAATATTAGCTGCCAAGGGAGTAAGGAACGGGTGAATTGGTTTAAGCAGATGGGCAGAGGCAGGACAGAAGCCAAATCAGCCTGTCTTCCTACTTCTAGCCTGCGCCCTCAGCCTTCTGCCCTATCATCCCTTTACTCCCGTTGGTTGATTTTTGCTACCGCTACCCCCCTATTTCTAAGCGTTGTGGTGCTTGGCATGCAGGCGGAGGCAGGGGCGAAGGGGCTTAATTCAGAAACCGCTGCCCTAAAAAACACAGTCAATCCAGCGATCGTCATTTCCCAAAAGCGGCCCTCCCCAAACTCACTCTGTCCGGCCCAGTTGGGAGGAACGCTTAACCGCATTACAAAACGGGTCGGTTCTGCCCGTTGGGGAATTCTGGTGCAAACCCTGGATCAGAACACCAACCGTAAAGCCTTATTTGCCCTCAATCCTACAACTCTCTTAATTCCCGCCTCTAATAACAAGTTATTCACCACAGCTGCTGTTCTAACCAAGTTAGGTGCCCAATATCGCATGCGCACTTCGGTCTATGGCGACGGCATGACTTCAGAGCTGGCAAATGTGAGAATTGTTGGTCGGGGTGATCCCAGCTTCACAACCACCCAATTAGCCGCTCTGGCGCAGCAGTTGAGCCAGAAAGGAATTCAGCAGGTAACGCAACTAATCGGCGACGACACCTATTTTCGCGGATCGGCAACCAATGCCTATTGGGATCGGGACGATACGCTGACAGGTTACGGTGCCCCCGTCAATAGTTTGATGCTGAACCAGAATGGGATTGGCCTCACCCTATTTCCCCAGCAGGTCGGTCAGCCCTTGCGGGTGCAATGGGATGACCCGGCTGATCCCAGTCGATGGAGGTTAAGCAATCGGGCAGTCACCGCTTCGGCGGGTGCTGGGGAATATGTGGATGCCTATCGGGAACCCAACCAATGGATGATTCGGATTGAAGGACAACTGCAAGCGGGTTCAGAACCTGAGCCAGTTGCCGTATCTGTTCCCAACCCTGGCAACTATTTGGTAGCAAAGTTCCGGACTGCGCTAGAAAATGCCAGGATTAAAGTCACCGATACTACGGTTGTGAAATCCACTCCCACTCCTGCCAATTTAATGGAGCTGGGGGCGATCGACTCTCCTCCCCTGGCCCAACTGCTGGTTGAAACTAACCAGGAAAGCAATAATATCTATGCTGAGGCACTCTTGAAAACCCTGGGGAAAGTCCAAACACCTGCCAATCTAAACGCCACAGAAAGTGGAATTGCGGCGGTTAAATCAGTCCTTTCGCCGTTGGGGATCAATTCTGCGGCATACAGGATGGTAGACGGGTCAGGTCTGGCGACCCAGGATCGGGCCAGCGCAGAAGCATTGGTGCAAACCCTCCAGGCAATGGCTGAAAGTTCCAACGCTCAAGTTTACCGAAATTCTCTGGCGATCGCGGGTGTCAAAGGCACGCTCAAAAAGCGATTTCGCGGTACTCCAGTTGAGGGCAACCTGTTTGCTAAGACAGGTACAATCTCAGGCGTTATTGCGCTCTCTGGCTATCTCAATCCACCCAACTATTCCCCCTTAGCATTGAGTATTATCGTTAACTATTCAGACGGGTCTCCATCGGCCATCAGAAATGCGGTGGATGGGATTGTACTCACCCTGGCCCAGCTAAAGCCCTGTTAGAAACCCTACGCAAGCACGTTAGGACATTGGAATTAAGGGGTGGGGTGGCTTCCGCCCCCAACCAGGGGTTCCACCCCTGCCCCCCGTCCTAACCGATTAGATAATTGGAAGGTTAGGAGTATTGCCATACCTTCCAACTCTACTAAAACCCGATATCTAATCCCCAAAATGGCATCCTCTTCAACTTCGATCGCGAAACCACACAGGATTCTCAGATGGAGTGTCCTCTGGTCCCTTGGGTTAGTGGTTTGGCTCACCTTACCGATCGAGGCTCAGGCAAACTCGCTGAGTGAGTGTACGACCGCAGAATTCGCTACTGCTGCTATCGTCGATTTGCGATCGCCCCACTCTCCCCCCACTCCCCCAGCGGTCCTCAAAGAGCTTTCCAGCGCGAATGTGGTGTACCTGGGCGAAACCCACGATCGTCCTGCAGACCACACAGCCGAACTTGCTATTATTCAAGCCCTCCATTGCGTCAAGCCCAGGCTGGCAATCGGGATGGAGATGTTTCAGCGTCCCTACCAATCTGTTTTAGACCGCTACCTGTCCGGAAACCTGACCGAATTGGAACTGCAAGATCTTAGCCAATATCAAAAACGGTGGGGCTTCTCCTGGGAGTTTTATGCTCCCATCTTGCGTTTTGCCAGGGAGAACCGCCTGCCGGTTATAGCGCTGAATACTCCCACCGAAGTGACGCGCAAAGTTTCCCGCACAGGGCTAGAAAGCTTGACTCGATCAGAGCGTCGATTTATCCCTCCGGCCTCTGCGATCTTTCTAGGCCCGGAAGCATACCGCCAGCGTCTGCACGAAATCTACGCCAAAATCCATCATGGCAAAACAGGAAGCGGCAATTTTGATTACTTCTTCGAGGCACAGGTGCTTTGGGATGAAACAATGGCAGAGCGCATTGCTCAGATTATTCAACAAACCCCCGAAGTTTTGGTTGTTGTCCTGATTGGGCAGGGGCATCTCATCTATGGCAATGGATTTCCCGCCCGGGTTGCCCGCCGTTTGCAATCCATCCAACCCAACCTGACCCAGGTTTCGGTTCTGCTAAATCCGCCCGCAGAGGTGAGTGGGGAGAAAGGGACCGGTGCGGAATATTTTTGGTATTCCCGATGAGAAAGGATGGGGAAAATAGGGAAAGAAGAGGGGGTTGCTCACTCATGCTTTGACGGCAACAAATAAATTGCCCCCGAAATTAATGTCAGCGCGACGGAAATCCAGAAGGCGACCAGGGAAGGGAAGCGCCAGCTTTCAGCCAGGGGGGCAAGCAGTAAGGCGATCGCGCCAATCTGGCTGACGGTTTTCAGTTTGCCCCAGAAATTTGCCCCAGAAATTTCTGTACTCCCTCGTAAAGCAGGGTTGACGCGCCAGCCAGCGATCGCCAATTCTCTGGCCAAAATCAGAAAAACTCCCCAGGCGGGCACCTGCCCTAATTCAATCAGCGACAGCAATGGAGCCAGTACCAAAAACTTATCGACCAGCGGATCGAGGAATTTTCCTAACTCCGTCACCTGGTTTAGCCGCCGGGCAAGATAGCCATCGAGCCAATCCGTTCCCGCCGCCACCAGAAAGACAAGGAGCACGATCCAGCGGACCTCTAAGGTAGGATGTCGCATGCCGTAGAGAATCAATGGCACCGCTAGCAGGCGAGACACGGTAATCCAGGTGGGTAGATTCATGAAGACCAACGGTTAATCATGGGGGCGACG
>JBAUTA010001527.1:0-4185 GCA_049581985.1 Kovacikia sp. | reverse complement strand
CCTGACTTAAGTTGGGGCGGGGGTTACGGGCGGGGCGCGAAGAACGCCGATCGCCCCGATCACGATTATCAGAGCGAGCATCATAGGAAGAACGGCTGTCCTGATAGCTGTCCTGATAGGACGGGCGGCTATTCGGGTAAGAATTATTCTGCTTGCGGTCGGTATAGCGATCGTTGCTATCATCGCCACCATAGCGATTACCGGCGTCAGATCTGCCATACCGATCGCTGGAGTTGGAACTGCCATATCGCTCGCTGTTACCAGATCCCATAGACCGACTACCGGACTCTGAACTCCCATAGCGATTGCCAGAATCTACTTCACCATAGCGATTACCGGAGCTTCGTCCGCCGGACCAATCATTTCCCGCATCCCGCCCCCCAAACCTACTACCGTAGTCCCGCCCAGGGTAGCGATCGTTGCCTGTATTTCTTCCCCCATAGGAACTACCACCGTACTCATACCGTTCATCCCGGTAATAGTAGTCATCATCATCATCATCCGTGAAGAAGCTTTTGATTGCCCCAAACAGGCTGTCTTCTTCCTCTTCTTCTTTATTGCGCTGGTAGACTTCGCGGGTCAAGTCATAGAGGGCATCTTGTAAATCTGCCTGGGTCTGGTCAATCCCGCGATCGTCATTTTTAGCAAGCGCTTCACGGAGTTGTTGCACGGCCCGTTCAATCCGAATCCGATGACCGCTGACAAACTGCATGCCAAAGTCCAGAGTGGCTTCTCGCAATTGTCGTTCCGCTTTAAAAGCAAGGGCTTCAGAGTTGTTGCGTTTTTCGACTTTTTCCTTTTTAAGGCGATCGGTCTCCGCATACTCCTCAGCTTCCCGCATCATCCGGCGTACCTCTTCTTCGCCGAGGGTAGACGCGCCCTGAATTGTGATGCTCTGCTCCCGTCCGGTTGTGCGTTCCAGTGCCGTAACCTGCAGGATCCCATTCGCATCAATATCCAAAGAAACCTGAACTTGGGGAATCCCTCTGGGGGCGGGAGGAATTCCCGTGAGTTTGAACCGACCAAGGGATTTATTGCCAGCTGCCATGTCCCGTTCCCCCTGAAGCACATGCACTTCCACCAGAGTTTGGTTATCCTCCCCGGTAGAAAAAATGTCAGAGCGGCGAACAGGAATCGTCGTATTGCGGGGGATCAACTTTTTCATGACGCCACCGATCGTTTCCAATCCCAGCGATAAGGGCGTCACGTCCAACAGCAAAATATCTTTCACCTCGCCAGCCAGGATCCCTGCCTGAATCGCAGCACCCACTGCAACGACCTCGTCCGGATTGACATTTTGGTTGGGTTCTCGATCGATAAAGCTACGGACAAGCTGCTGAACAAAGGGCATACGGGTGCCCCCACCGACCAGCACCACTTCATCGATTTGAACTGGACTTAAGCCCGAATCCCTCAGCGCTTGCTTGACCGGAGTCCGCAGACGGCTGATTAAATCACCACACATGCCTTCAAACTGGGAGCGGGTGAGCCGCGTTTCCAGGTGTTTGGGCCCTTCTTCGGTGGCAGTAATGAAGGGCAAATTGATATCAGTCACGGTCACTCCAGAAAGCTCAATCTTGGCTTTTTCGGCTGCTTCGGTAAGGCGCTGGAGTGCCTGGCGATCGCGTCTCAGATCCACCCCTTCCGTTTCTAAAAATTGTTCTGCCAGCCAGTCCACAATCTTTTTGTCAAAATCATTGCCACCCAACTGGGTATCGCCACTGGTAGCTTTGACCTCAAACACCCCATCCCCCACCTCCAGGATTGACACATCGAAGGTACCGCCCCCCAGGTCAAATACCAGAATGGTTTGGCTTTCTTTGCGGTCTAGCCCATAGGCCAGAGAAGCTGCAGTGGGTTCATTCAGGATTCGCTTCACCTCCAGCCCGGCAATTCTTCCCGCATCACGGGTTGCCTGGCGCTGGGAGTCGTTAAAGTAGGCGGGTACCGTAATCACTGCGGCAGTGACCGGTTCCCCCAGATAGCGGCTGGCTTCATCGGTCAGCTTTTTCAAAATCATCGCTGCGACTTCTTCCGGCGCAAAATCCCTTTCCAGGCGAGGGCACTTGAGTTTAAGGTTGCCGTTGTCGTCCTTCCGCACGGTATAGGGAACGCGCTTAGATTCTGGTGTTAACTCCCCATACTTGCGACCAATAAATCGCTTGACGGAGTAAAAAGTATTTTGCGGATCAAGCACTGCCTGCCGTCGTGCCATTTGCCCAACCAGACGCTCCCCCTCTTTGCTAAAGCCAACAACAGAGGGGGTTGTTCGCATTCCTTCAGCATTCGCAATGACAATGGGTTTTCCCCCCTCCATAACGGAGACCACTGAGTTCGTTGTTCCCAGGTCAATGCCGACTACCTTTCCCATGCGTCTTTGATCTCCCGTTGCTGCCTCAGCAATGCGCCTTTTGCTGAACATATTGTATCGCGCCAGATGAAGTATCCCCGGTTTAACCGGAATCTGGGCACAGTTCAGTGATTCTATTATTTGTCAACCTTAATGTTTGCAACTATAGCAGTCCTAACCAGCTGGTGAAATGATCGTGAAAGTTATCCCTTATATAGATGGACTCTCCCAATCCAGACTAGGATGAGCGCTATGAGCAATTCATATGACGCATAAGCCTTATCCGTAGTGTAGGGGTCTCCTCTGCAGATCAGAATGCCCACCCTTCATTCTTCACCTCAAGTTCAGATTGCCAATGCCAATTTTGCAACAACTACGGAAAATTTGAACCTATGCTTGCGCTCGTGGGCTTTCAACTCACCCTCATTACTTCCATCGTCACCCATCTATTTGCCCTGCCCCAAACCCCCAATCAGGCATCACGCCCCTACCCTGGGATCTATTCAACGGGGGCATCCAGCTATGTGCGGGTTATTCGCATGGGGCAACGGTTTTGTCTGGCAAGCAGCTCTAAAAATGAGACAACCGTAGCTTCTGTTCGTCCCGATCGCAAACGTCCAGGGCTCTATCAGGTTAATGGACTTCCAGGAATCACAATTTATCAACAGGACAACAACACTATTCTGTGGGGACCGCCTAACCATATGGTGAAAGGCATCCGCGATCGCCAGAAAGAGCAAGCTAACCTTCCCATTGCGAAGGATATGCAACGCTGCCTTAATTCCAATCAGCCTTTTTTTAGCAAGGGCGAAGAGTGAGCAATAGGGAGTTACAGCCGTTTGCGGTCGGGTGGGGAACAGTCCCCCCTTTTCCCCCTCACTCCCTACCATTTTCGGCTAGCCTATAGAGGTAATCCCTTTCAGTTTCAGCGGTTCATGAACAAAGTTGTAGTCGGACTCTCCGGTGGAGTCGATAGCTCAACGGCAGCAGCCATTTTGCACCACCAGGGTTATGACGTGGTGGGGGTGACCTTGTGGCTGATGAAGGGCAAGGGGCAATGCTGTTCAGAGGGGATGGTGGATGCGGCCAGGTTGTGTGACCAGTTGGGTGTTCCCCATCACATCGTGGATAGCCGGGACTTGTTTCAGGAGAATATTATTGATTATCTGGTGGGTGGCTACAGCACAGGGATTACACCGTTACCCTGCTCTCAGTGCAATAAGGTGGTGAAGTTTGGTCCGATGCTGAGCTATGCCCGTGCCGAGTTGGGAATTGAACAAATTGCCACAGGGCACTATGCCCGCACCCGCTATGACGAGGCAAGTGGACGCTATCAGTTGCTGCGGGCCGTTGATCGTACCAAAGATCAGTCCTACTTTTTATATGACCTGTCCCAGGAAGTTTTGGCACGGGTTATTTTTCCGCTGGGAGAAACTCCAAAAACCGAGACACGTCAGATGGCAGCAAAATTTGCTTTGCATACCGCAGATAAGCCAGAAAGCCAGGATCTCTGTCTGGTAGAAGCGAATGGTTCCATGCAGGCATTTCTGGATAAGTACATCACACCCCAGAAGGGGAATATTGTGGACCAATCCGGTACTGTGCTGGGACAGCATGATGGTGTGCATCACTACACGATCGGTCAACGTAAGGGGTTAGGGATTGCCCACAGTGAGCCGCTGTATGTGGTGGAATTGGATGCTAAGAATAATCGGGTGATTGTGGGCGAGCGGGCTGCCACCCTTGCTCCCGAATGCACCGTTCAACGGATCAATTGGGTCTCCCTGGCTGAACCGACTGCACCCATCAAAGCCGAGGTGCAAATCCGCTACCGT
>JBAUTA010001526.1:0-2502 GCA_049581985.1 Kovacikia sp. | reverse complement strand
GGGGTGTGGGGGCTTCGCCCCCAGCCAGGGGTGAAACCCCTGCACCCCGTCCTAACCAGTATGGCTACGGCTATACTTATTCCTTGCGGGATGAAGAAATTGATTGTCCTTTCTGCTCCCCGTTTAGCGCTTGGGCTAACTGGTTGGGCGTGAGCGAACGGATGAGATTCACAGGCATCGAGTGTTCGCTGATATCGTTAGTGTAGGAAGCGCTGAGATAGGGACGGTAGTCCGATTTTTTAGTCAGGTAGGTGGTGAAGAATGCCACGCTGAGGGCATTTATATAACGTCGGGCGATCGCCGGATTCGGACCAGACACCTCCACAGGTAGGGACACGGTTGTTCCACTTTGGCTACCTCCACTTAAGAAGGAAAAATGGGTACCTCCTTCCATTAACACCAGATATTTGTCTTTTGGGAAAAACTCGGTGAATGGCTGAATCTGCTCCAGGAGGGCAGGAGCAACCGTGTCGCCATTGCCTGACACGATCATCGTCGGGATCTGAATTTGATTCAAGCTGGTTTGCCCAAATACTTGACTGGTAAACGGGTTGAGGGCAATTACTGCTTTGACACGGCTGTCGTGGAGGTCGGTACTGGTTCGTCCCAACAAGAGGGCGCGGCACTGAAGCAGCAAAGACAGATTCAGGGTATTGGCCAGATCTCGACAACCGGACTGTAACTCCGGAAGATTAATGGGGGCACCCCCCAGGGCAAGGGCGGTATACCCGCCAAACGACTGCCCAATCACTCCTACCTGATTCAGGTCTAGCCGTCCCTGAAGAGCCGGATTTGTGATTGCCTGCTGCTCAATCTCATTTAATAGAAACGTAATATCGAGCGGACGGTCTATAAATTCATTGGGCTCAGCCAACTCATTGGCAACGCCTTTGAGCAAGGCTTCAAATTGTTTTGCATTACTGCCGGAATGTTCGGGAAGCAGCACCGCAAAGCCGTAGGAAGCTAGATGTTGGGCAAGATAGGCAAAGGTGGTGCGATCGGAACCCAATCCGTGGGAAATCACGATTACCGGAAGTTTTTTAGGCAGCTTAGCCTGTCCTGGCTCGGGCAGATACAGATCAACCAGGATTAAGCGACCCGATGTTTCAGTTTGCGTTGGAAATGGTTGTAAGCGATCGCTAACAGGGGTGCCAGGGGTACTACTACGGGTGATGTCAACCAGAGGAGGAATTAGGGGATGCTTCTTCCACTTAAAGGGGCCGGGCGATCGCAGGTCTTCATGCAATTTTTTAGCGAGCGATTCCTCCTGCCCCCTTTCCACAATAGACTGCTTCGCGATCGCAGCCGTGGCTCGCCTCGTCTGGTTTACAAGCTTTTCCAGGGTAGACGCTATTTCCAAACTCCGCTCTACATCAATTCGAAGACTGCGGGTTGGAAATTTGCGGAAAAAGTTTAGCAATGTCAGACCCTCCGGGTCTACGGCTGCTCCAATCAAAGCTCCCCGAATTGCTTTGTAGTTGTAATCAGACTTACGAGATTCCGATTGAATGACCTGCCCAAGCCGTTTGAGCAGATTTTCTCCTTGAGAGCTATAGAGAAATTGCGAAACGGCTACCGCATCAATCTCAGCTTTTGAGTTTAAAGCTTTCCGCAACTGTTCTAGATCCTTAGGACTGGCATATTGGGCATAAACCGCCAGATCTTCGTCAACAATCTTGCCCTGGTTAGCGTAGGTTTCTAGAGACTTGACCGAAATCGATCGCTCTAAAACGCTGTACGTTACATAGATTCGCTCGGCAGCGTGGCCGGGAAGTCCCATTCCAGGCAATAACCCGCTAACACATCCGAGCACCATCGCCATCCCAATAGGTCGGTGCCAGGCGATTAATGATTCCCCCCAATTACCTCGTCGAACGGTTCTAGAACTCCAAGCAGGCAGGATATAACGCATAGTTCAGAGAATTACAACAGCAGACAGCAAAATGAGTGGTGCGATCGCCCCTGATAACCTTAACGTCCCTATTCTGGCTCAATCAGGAGACTGTCCACAACACAAATCCTCTTATCCTGAGAGGTCTTTACCCAGGTTTCCCCACAAAAAAGCAATCTCCCCCTATTCAGCATGGCTGAGCAGAGGGAGAGCAGTAAACTTTGCAGCTTTTTAATCTCTTCGGCTAGGTTCCCCACCCCCTGGCGCGGAATAGCAGCCAGGGGCTTGCCCCAGGGTTCATCCCTGTGAGTCGGGTAAGCCGGGCCCATCCGACCGCAAGCGGCTGTAGGAGGTTTTTGAGGCGTGAGCACATCTCAAAATCTGCTGGCAGACCCCTAGCAGCCTGTCGGAGTAATCGAAGTTCTCGTTACTAGGCAGAGCCTAACAACGTAAAACTAGAGGCTCTGCCTCCATCTGACTAGAGGCAGAGCCTCCAGACAGGCATTCCCAGGAGGATCCTGGGAATAAGGAGAGTCTCCCCACCAGGCTGCTAGTAGACCAAAACGAAAGTTTTGGAGGAGGGTAAAGGGGGTTTCCCCCCTTTTGGGGGC
>JBAUTA010001525.1:0-2563 GCA_049581985.1 Kovacikia sp. | reverse complement strand
GCCTTTGGCATGCTGGTTGTGGGTCGAGATACGGCGTCTCAAGTTTTTTATAATCTGGATTATCTTCGTAAAATTCTTCCGCCCACGCTGGAGCTTTTATCGGTGACCCAGGAAGCTTACGGCTATCAAAGTGCGGTGGTATTAGGAAAGCGCCAATGACGCGCACGGAACGCAGATGATTCAGTCAACCTTGACGATGCAGCAGGTGAAGCAAAAGGCGATGGAGTTGGGGTTCCATCAGGTTGGCGTTGCATCATCCTTCTGCGTTGAAGGCACCCCGGACGGCAATAGCGATTCCGACTCCTTCGGAAGCGATAGGGAGGGCACCCCTCTGGCGATCGCCCCCCATCTCCACAACTGGGTGGCGGGATGCGATATTTGTCAGGAGGTATGTCCGTGGAACGAACGCTTTGCCCAGGAAACTGATATCCCGGACTTTCAGCCCTATCCCGAAAATTTAGCTCCGCCCCTTACCGAACTGGCGCAACTTTCAGACCCAGAATGGGATCGGTCGGTTCGAGGATTTCTGAAGCCAGAATTGAATTAAGTCTTACGGAGCTTGAGATGTGGCTGATATAAGGATTCTGACAATTTCATCAGCGCTAGAATCTGCTTCTGAAGTTTTGATAGAGGAGTCATGAATACCGTAAGGTCAGGAAGGAAATAGAGCGTGAGATGCTCAAAAGCCTTCAGCAGTTGTTCGGTAGAAGGACGTTTAGTCGCTCGCTTGGGATTTCCATCATAGAGACCAGCTAAAGGTTCCTGCTGAGTTTGTAAAGCCCGTCGCACGACAAACTCGATTAGGGTAAATGCCCGTAATGCGAGTGTCAGCAAGAACATTAACCCAGCAATCCGGTCTTGATTTTGAAAATAGATCGGCAACGCTGGTAAACGACCCCGCTTGAATCGATGAAACCCGCGTTCAACAAGCCATTCCTCACGATAGTAGATGACAGCTTGGGGGAGCGAAAGCTGAGACTTTGGGGCATTGGTGACGTATAAGCGCCACCCTGCTAACTGTTTGGCTAGTTCAATCGCATTGGTATTGCGTTCAAGGTGCAGGTGAAGTTGTACCTGAGTCACTTCCTCGGTGGTGGAGTTAGGAGTGGGACGTCCTCGTCCGGTATAACGGGTCTGAGTATGAGTTTGGGAAGTGAGGGTTACATAGAAAAACTCTTTCATGCGATGACGGTTGAGAATGGCCTCGACCTTAACCTGAAGGTCGAGCAGTTCCGCCCCTGGTTTTGCTGCCAGTTTATCAAGGGCGGTCTGAGCACGATCTAGACGTTGTTGTAGACCACGAATTTGTGTTTGTGCAAGACTTTGGGAATAAACGACCAAATAGCGTTCATGCCAACGCACCTTTTTTTGGGTGTCTGGATTCACCCAAAGCTGACAAAGCTCAACCTCAAACCCTTTTCCTACCGCTGCCTCTTGCTCCTCCTGTTTCGGTAGCCTAATTTCCACACTCGGATTCGGTGGGTTGAGCACCCATTGTTCAAGACACAGAGGATGGTGCCCGCTCATCGGCACAGGAAAACAATAGACTCCGCCTGCCGCCGAAATTTGTGCACGGGTGGCGATCGCCGCCGCTTTACAATCGGCGAGAAAGACAAAGTGCTTATGACCGATTACTTGAGTCATGCGCTGCCAGGTCGGCAAATACAGAGGGTCATCGGCTCCATTGCCAGGGAGGGTTGCACTCACGAGCGGGATGCCCGCAGGGTCTAGGGTTGCCAGCAATTGGCGATACTGCAACAAGTCAGGGCGTTTGTCTTTGGAGTGTCCAAGACGGAGCAAACTCGCTTCAAGAGATTCATCTTGACGGTGATGCACGCTAAAGCTGGTGGTGTCTGCCCTTGCAATCTCTGTAGGCAATTCATAGGCCCGAATCAGATGCTGGCCAAGCTTTACTTCAATCTTGCGGCAAACCTCTTCCTGTTTGCCAAATTCTTCCACCATCCGGGCAAGGCGATCATCGGTGACATCTTTTTCTGTAATGACCCAGCCTGTTGTCATCTCCAATATCCGACGATGAGACTCTACCCATGACTCTGCTCCGCATAGACGATGATCCGCCTGGGTCATCATGTAGGTCAGCAACAACACGCTCAATTGACCGTAGCTCAGTCCTTTGCGATTTCCGTGCGGTTGACTCAGATTGCGGTCAATCCATTTGACGATCTCCATCTGATTGAGCCATTCCACGACCAAGGGGATATCATCAACTCGTTCCGAACTGATTTGCATAACCTCACTCATAAGCTGAAGGCTCCGTATTGTTGCTCTATAGCCTACTTCAAGAACCCATGCCTACTGTTGCTTTGCAATGTTTGCTCTATCCCTTGCCCATCAAGCCTTTAATTCCTTTGGGGCATTCAAAATGCTCGAACAGACAGTGGGATCGGTGCTTTAGAGCTTCGACACTGCGGCGAATCCGACCAGACATGATGCGGCGTAACGCCAAGGCATCATTGCCGGAGATGACTCCCTAAACGAGCCGTTAAAATGCACAACTGTTTTAGTCTAAACTTCGGTTAATTATTTACGTCCCCCTATCCAC
>JBAUTA010001524.1:0-2403 GCA_049581985.1 Kovacikia sp. | reverse complement strand
ATCGAACTCACGTTAATTTATAGCCGTATCCCTATTGATTAGGACTGGGTGCGGGCGGGACCTAGTAGACCAAAACGAAAGTTTTGGAGGGGGGTAAAGGGGGGAAACCCCCTTTTGGGGGCGAAGCTCCCACTCCCCCCTGTTGGAAAATTTATGATTTGCAACACTAGTATTTCAGGCAGATTATGTTTGCCTGTTTTCGGGGGGCTCTATTTTTCTTAGATTGTTTAGCAAGAGCGGGGCACCAGAGTTTGATCGCCTGTTGCGCCTCCGTGTAGTGTGGTTGTCCTGACGGAATTAACGCAGCCGCCATAATCGCGGTATCAAAGCTGCGTTGTTGGGCGCGCCAGTTGGCAATTGTCAAAATATCTTGACTCCACCCGGCAATTTCCTGCTGAGCTTGCTGGTATTGCGGGTCCTCAGGTTTGATCTGACTGGCATCCTGAATGGCGTACCAGTAGAGAGATGCCTGATTGCTGTTAATCGCAATTTTGGCTCTGGCATCATTCAAAATTGATTGACTGGGGGAGAGTTTCTGCAGAGAACCCTGGGTTTTAGCAGTTGAAAAGGATGCTGGCCGACTGTCGTCCAAATTATCATCAGGCTCTTGGGGAGAAGCGGGTTTTGCCTGACCGGAGGTAGGGCTGGATGGACGGTTAAGGGGCTGCGATACCGAAAATTCTGCCAGATGGTTGATCGGAGCGGTGACAGACCGCTGAATTGGTAGGGAATCGGATTGGGCAGAGATCGCGTTTGCCGAAGTTGGCAAAGACTGCTCCGGCTGACTCTGGGAAGTGGGCAGCGCTGCAATAGTCTGGGACTTGGCATTAGAAGCTATCCGGCCACTAGCATCGAGGGTCGGTTTCCTTGCCATAGAGGAACCTACGGTCATGGAAGTCCAGTTTTTCAAAAACACGCCTGACGCCAACAGAAACGTTGCTGCCGCTACCCCTCCCCACCAGAGCGATCGCCCCAATAAAGAATCTTCCATGGTTTGAATCTCAGTTGCGGCCTCCGTTGCTTCCTCCAGGGTTGCCTTTGTAGGAGGAGAGGTATCAGCCGCCTGCCGCCTTCCATTTTCAGATAGTGGAATCTGTAAAGGGATGTTGCTGGGGATATGGCCTTGACCCGGTTTACCGCTGGCACTCCCGTTTCTTGCCACACTCCCGTTCTCTCCAGAGGGGAGGATGGTTTGTTGAGATGCCACATTTTTAGAGGTTTCTGGGGTTTTAGAAAGGGTTGCCCGATCATTGAGCGTCGAGGCTCCTCTCTCCTGGGTGATCGGGACATTGCTTCTAGCAGAATGATTCCAGCTCGCAGTTGAGACGGGGTGAGCTAGAAAGAGGGGCTGGTGAATTTTATCCGAGGGGCTAAGGGCCAGGGGTTGCTGAATCGGTCTCAGGTAGAGTTCGCTGAGTTGGGGCACCCGCTCTTTCAAGTAATGATCCAGTTCGGCTAATGTGATATCGGGTTGATGGCGCAACCCCTCGATCAGGGCGGTTGTCAAAAATCCATGACCGAGAAACGAACTTTCTCGGGAAAACACCCCCGGTTGACAGGAGAGGATGGTTGGAATTCCTAAAGTGCTTGCCAGTTGGCTAGCTTCAGACCCGATTGCCCCCTGGGGCAAACTTCCCTCGCTGCGAGTCATATCCAATAGCAGCAGCGCTGTTTCTGCCGGAGTCTCTTTCAGCTGTTTGAAAAGGCTCTCCAGGGGAATTGCTGTCCCAGGCAGATTCTCAGGGTTGCCCTCAATGGGGATTAGATAGTCTTTCCCCTGCCAGCAGACGCCATAACCGCCAAAGAAAACCCACAGCAAATCTCCTGGCTGTAGATACTGCTGAGTGAGTAAATCAATCCAGCCCTGAATATTTTCATGGCTAGGATAGGTTGGCTTACCCCAGAGCGGAGGGGACGTATCGCTCAATACAATACACCGATCGGGCGCGAACCCAGCTTCATGCACTAAAAAGGCTTTGAGTGCCTGAGCATCTTGCTGGGCATAGCTCAAGGGTTGAAAGAATTGATATTGATTAATGCCAACTGCGATCGCCCACTTTTTCATCACAGATGCCCCACGTCATTAATTATTAGCGTGCCCAACGATCCGTATCTTCCAACAAATTGTTATGACCTAAAGGTACGTATTTTATTTAAGATGCTTTAAATGTAAACCATGGGAGCGACTGACTAAAATCCCTGGTCGATAGGGGGTGATCTATTATTAACTGTTATTTCAAAGCTATATCTGTAGCAGCCCTAGATTATTTATGAGAGTGAGATGCTTTGGGAGAAAGGTTTTACAAAAACCTTTCTTCTAACCTGAATAGGATCGCTATAACAGATAGTGATCGACAGCTATTGATTCAGAGGATAATCAAGAAGGTGGAAAAATGACACGAC
>JBAUTA010001523.1:0-6607 GCA_049581985.1 Kovacikia sp. | reverse complement strand
GTGGATAGAACATATGGAGAATTGAGGCGCTGAATGGAGACCTTACAAAAGCAAATTAATATCCTAAGTGCCAAGGTTGATGCGTTATATCAACTGATTGAGCAGATGAGTGGCAAGGTTTCCGATGTGGTGTCTGAGTGCCGATTTGGATCAAGTCAGATTCAGCGCCTTGAGAACAGAGAAACAGCCAGCTTCCGATCTCAGCGTGGATATAGCAGTTTTGATGCTGCGATGGAGCATAAGGATGTTTTGGTTGATAACAATAGTGTAGACTCAACCAGCCAAAGTGGTGAGAAGCAGCTTACCCCTGAGGTTCAAATCCAGCGTTTGACAGCTCAATTAACGGCAGCATACAACCGTATTGCGGCTTTAGAAGAACAGTTGCTCTCGAAGCGGGTGCATTAGTCTAGAACCTGGTAGCGTAGGTTGACTAATTCCTGCTTCACCCGGTCTTGTCTAGGCAGCGCCCCCGACAGAACCCGTCCACAGGCAATTTCATCCACGACGAGTCCCACCGCAGAAAGTCCACGATTCCGAATCACTTGGCCACTGGCAACATCTCTCGGCTTAGCTGACCCGCATTCAGGACAATGATGAATCCGAACACTCAGATCCTTTTTGACTACAGCACCGCAGTCAGTACATTCCTGACTGGTGCCGTTCGGGTCAACCTGGCTATAGTAGACCTCTCTCTTCCAGCACACCCACGTGTCCTACGGAATCGGTCAGGCAGCGCACCTCGACTCACGCGCCTTTCACTCCGACGCTCACCTTTCAGGTAGAGCGCGGGGCTTCCCGCCTATTTGCTAACTACTAGAAGTGAACAAATTCTCAGCCCCAACTAAACATCTTACTGGGAATTCGTTTGAGTCTGCTCCTGCCGTTGAGTGCGGGCGGATTTATAAATCTCCTGGATCTTCGTTTTTTGATCCGCTGTAAGGTTGAGGTTCTTCATTGCTGCCCTCATTTTTTCACCCTGTTGGAGCTTTGTCTCCAACTGTTTGACCTGATCTGGAGTAAGGATTGCTTCAATTTGCTTTTTCATTGCCTGCCGCCGCTGGGTGCGATCCTGCGGTTGAGCAGCATTGGATGGAGATGAACCGGATTGGGCAGTCGTGGTTTGAGATGAATCGGCAGGGGGGGCATCTGCAGAATTCGATCGATTACAGGCACTAAGTCCTCCAATCAGGAGGGTTGCCAAAAGAGCGGTGGTTGCAATCGTCCGCCTGGTCATAGTGATGGATCCTCAGATAAGTCTCTATGGAGTAAGACTGTTCTGCCGCAAGGGAGGTTCAATCAAATCCTGGCTCTCCCGCAACGGCTCCGGTGGGATAGAGATCGTCCGCTTGATCAGCACATAAATTTTGCACCAGGGGTAGGGTAGAACCCCTGCCCCCCTTTCAAAACTTTATTGTTGTTGTACTAGGACTACCTAATCATCTTTCATTTAATTGGTCCAGCTACTTATGCAACAATTAAGCAACAGTAGGCATGAACCATTTTGAATGTGCTAGAGCAAGCTCAGGAAGCTGTCCAACAGGGAAACTGGTCACTGCTGAATCGGTATTTGCAGCAGGTGCTGCTGTCGGAGGAAACGGAGCAGCTATTTCAAACTCTGGGAGTGGAGCAGTTGCTCTCCATGGCTCTGACGGTTTTAGAATTTGGAGATTTTCAAGATCGTTGGGAGATTGCCAAGCTGGTGCCCGTTTTTGGCGAAGTGGCGATCGCTCCCCTGCGGAATCTGCTGCAAGACGATGAGGTGGAGCTAGAAATCCGCTGGTTTGCCGCCCGGATCCTCGGAGAATATAATCATCCTGTCGCAATTCAAGCCCTGATAGAAGTGCTGAAAAGCTGCCAGGAGGAAGACCTGCGGGCAGCGGCAGCCGAAGCATTGGCGAATCTGGGAACGCCCGCAATCGCGGCCTTAACGGACCTGCTGGTAGCCCAGGAAACCCGCCTGTTCGCCGTACGGTGTCTGGCACAGGTGCGTCATTCTAAAACGATCGAACCACTGTTGGGAGTGGTTCACGATTCCGACCCCGCGATTCGGGCACTGGCGATCGAAGCTCTGGGAAGCTTCCACAATCTCCAGGTCCCTCCCACCTTAGTCGAAGCCCTCACCGATCCCGTTGCTGCTGTCAGAATTGCTGCGATTGAGGGGTTGGGGGTCCGTTCTGATTTGGCAGTGGATTTAGCTCTGGTCAATCGTCTATCCAGTTGCCTGTGGGATCTGAATCAGCGGGTCTGTCAGCAAGCCGCGATCGCCCTGGGGCGGTTGGGGACTGATGCCGCCGCTCAAGCACTGTTTCAGGTCCTCCAATCTCCCCATACCCCCCTGGCTTTAGAGCTAGAAGTGGTGCGGACCCTGGGCTGGATGGGAACTGCGATCGCCCTAAATTATTTACAGCAAGTGCTTTCTTTATCGGAAAAGCGGGAGCTTAATCCGATCGTCGTTCAGGAAATGGTGACTCTCCTGGGACGCTGGCAAGATCCAGAACTCAAGCCTGACGCAGCTCAGATTTTGATGGATATGCTGAATTCTACCCAACCTGCGGTTTCTCAGCCTGCGGTGCAGCAATCCATTGCCCTGGGTTTGGGGTATTTGCAACAACCCCAGGCGTTTGAATGCCTGACCCAACTGCTGGCTAATGATGATATAGGAGTCCGTCTCCATGCCATTGCAGCGCTTAAGATGCTGGATCATGAATTAACCTATCAGCGGTTAGAACTTTTAGCCACGCAAACGGATTTGCCTAAAGCGTTGAGACAGGGAGTAGCGATCGCCCTGCAGGAGTGGACAACGGAGAGCTAAGGAGATTTCTAGCAAACAAATACCTGTAGGGGCAGGTTTGGCACTCAAGCAAGCGGCTGAATCCAAAGACTCTGGCAAAACCTACCCGTACCAATCCGATACATGCTTGCTTGGAAATCTCCTAAGGCAAGGCGGCTACTAGGGTTGCGAAATTTAGTGTTTGCAACCCTAGTAGCCTGTCAGGGAGACTCTCCTCGTTCCAGGATCCTCCTGGGAATGCCTATCTGGAGGCTCTGCCTCTAGTCAGATGGAGGCAGAGCCTCCAGTTTTACGTTACTAGGCTCTGCCTAGTAACGAGAACTTCGATTACTCCGACAGGTTGCTAGCTGCCGGAGGCGGGAAATCAGTAATTGGATATTGTCCTTTATTTGGGCCAGGGTTGGGGCTGGCAGTGGACAGTTTCCAGATGTGATGTTTCTTCATCCTCATTTTGGATGAGTTTGCCTATAGTTTGTTTTCATGGACTTAAAAAGCTAAATCGTGTGAGGAAAAGAGAATGTCTAAACGTCCTGTTAACTTTGCTCCCAACCAGCCTTCAGCCCTGAACCAAGCCCAGTCTGTTTCTCGACCCGTTCCCTGCCATCCTGTTGCCGACTGCCAACTCTCCCAGGTGCCCTTAAAACAGACTGCAACGATTGTCCTGGCTCTTTCTGCCTTAGCAGGGGGGCTGCTCTCAGGTAGGGCGATCGCCACAGAAGTAGAACCTACGCAAACCCTGTCGCCTGAGAACATTACAGTCGCTCATCCAGAGGGCATGGATCAGGTCACCTCGGTTTCCCAGTTGACGGATGTCAAACCAACGGATTGGGCATTTCAAGCATTGCAATCTTTAGTGGAGCGGTATGGCTGTATCGTAGGCTATCCCGACAAAACATTTCGGGGGAATCGTGCGCTCAGTCGCTATGAGTTTGCCGCAGGGGTGAATGCCTGTCTGGATCGGATGAATGAGTTGTTGGCAGCTGCTACCGCCGATCTGGTTAAGAAGGAAGATTTAGCGATGGTCGAAAAACTGCAAGCGGAATTTGCGGCTGAACTTGCGGCTTTGCGGGGTCGGGTGGATGCCCTGGAGGCCCAGACTGCCACTCTCGAAAAACAACAGTTTTCGACGACGACGAAATTAGCGGGAGAAGTGATTTTATCTAGATCCCAAACCTTTGGTGGTCGGAATGTCACTGGTTTCGGACGGGTTCCAGCAAGTGTGAAAAATGGCGGCGGCAATGCGGTTTTTCAAGATCGGGTTCGACTCAACTTGCTGACGAGCTTTTCGGGTAAGGATCTGTTGACAACACGACTAGAAGCCGGAAATGCCATTCCCAACCTGGCATCGGGCGGTGCGACGGGGGGGGCAAATTCCGCTTACCTGCTGTTTGCCAATGAAGGGCGGCTAGCTTACGACAATTCCACCGTGGCCACCTCCAATAATTCTGTGAATATTGGGTTGCTCAGCTACCGCTTTCCGGTTAACGAGCATTTAATTTTTAATGTTTTTGCCGCAGGAGGGTCTCATTTCTACTATGCTGACACGGTTAATCCTTATCTGGAGGATGAAGATGGGGGCAGTGGTGCCCTTTCCCGCTTTGGTCAGCGCAACCCCATTTATGGCATCGGCGGAAATGGGGCGGGTGTGGGGATCAACCTTAAGCTGGGCAAAATTCTCCGCATTGATGGGGGGTATCTGGCAAATAGGGCCAGCAATCCGGGGGATGATTCGGGTCTATTTAATGGCGACTATTCCGCTTTAGGACAACTGGTCGTTCAACCCTGGGAAAGATTTAAGCTGGGGCTGACGTTTGTGCATGCCTACGATCGCTCCGGTGAGTTTCGCTATGGGGGCGCGGGAACCGCAACCGGAACCTTCCTGGGTAATTTGCTTCCCGGCTCCCAAGGTCTTGGGCCTACGTTTCCCCCCAACCGACCGGTTGCCAGTAATTCCTATGGGGTTGAAGCCTCATTTCAGGTTAGCGATGGGATTGTGCTTGGAGGCTGGGCGGGCTTAACTAAAGCCCGCCTCATCGGTTACGGTGATGCAGAAGTCTGGAACTTTGCCGGAACGCTGGCTTTTCCCGATCTACTGAAACGCGGCAGTCTAGGTGCCATTATTGTCGGGACAGAACCCACCCTGACAGGAGTGAGGGCGGGGGGTAGTCAGCGATCGGTGATTGACAACGATTATGCCCTGCACGTTGAAGCCCTATACAAATTTGCATTCACGGATAATCTCTCATTGACTCCGGGAATCATCTGGTTGCCAGCCCTTAATCAAAACAGCGACAATAATGATGTTTTCATTGGCGTTCTTAGAACCACGTTTACGTTTTAGGGACTTGCACCGTCGTAGCACAATGGGGGAAACTGACCCTAATCCTTCTCCCTCTTTCCAGAACGCTGTCCATGCAATTACATTATCCTCAACGCCGAACTAAGATTGTTGCCACGATTGGTCCCGCGACAAGCAGCCCGGAGGTTATCCGCGCTTTGATTGAAGCGGGGGCAACCACTTTCCGGCTCAACTTCTCCCATGGAACCCATGAAGATCATCAGCGCAGTCTGCGTCTGATCCGACAAATCTCCTTTGAACTCAACCAGCCAGTTGGAATTTTGCAAGATCTTCAGGGTCCCAAAATCCGGTTGGGGCGTTTTGAGAACGGGTCGATCGTCCTCGAAAAGGGCGATCCCTTTATTTTGACCAGCAAGCTCCTGACTGGAACTCAGAAAATTAGCTCTATCACCTATGAACCGTTGGCAGACGAGGTGCCTGAAGGTTCCGTGATTCTTCTGGATGACGGTCGGGTAGAAATGTTTGTGGAGAAGGTGGATCGGGTAACGCGAGAACTGCACTGTCGGACAGTGGTGGGGGGGCCGCTCTCAAATAATAAGGGGGTTAACTTTCCGGGGGTTTACCTGTCCATTAAGGCCCTCACCGACAAAGACAAAAAAGACTTGATGTTTGGTCTGGATCAGGGTGTTGACTGGGTTGCCCTTAGCTTTGTGCGCAATCCCAACGATGTATTGGAGATCAAAGAGCTGATCTCTAGTGCCGGGAAAAACGTGCCTGTGATTGTCAAGATTGAAAAGCACGAGGCGATCGAGGAAATGGAAGCGATCCTCTCGATTAGCGACGGCGTCATGGTAGCGCGGGGTGATTTGGGGGTCGAGTTACCTGCAGAAGATGTACCTATTCTGCAAAAGCGGTTAATTCTAACCGCTAACCGAATGGGCATTCCAGTGATTACGGCCACCCAAATGCTGGACAGCATGGTAAACAGCCCCCGCCCCACCCGGGCTGAAATCTCCGATGTTGCCAATGCAATTCTGGATGGGACGGATGCCGTCATGCTCTCGAATGAGACGGCTGTGGGCAAGTTTCCGGTGGAAGCGGTGGCAACGATGGCGCGAATTGCCGTTCGGATTGAACGGGAAAAAGCGCATCGGGCGATCGACGATGCGGGGCGATCGATCCCCAACGCGATTAGTTGTGCGGTCCGTCAAATTGCCGAACAACTCGATGCCGCTGCCATTATGACCCTGACTAAAACGGGGGCAACTGCCCGCAACGTTTCTAAATTCCGACCCAAAAAGCCAATTCTAGCCATTACTCCCCATGTGGATGTGGCCCGTCAGCTTCAGCTTGTGTGGGGCGTCAAACCTTTGCTAGTGCTGGATTTGCCCTCCACCGGTCAAACCTTTCAGGCGGCTCTGAATGTGGCTCAGGAGAAACAACTTCTCCATGAAGGCGACCTGATCGTGATGACCGCAGGCACTCTGCAGGGGGTGTCGGGATCGACGGATTTGATC
>JBAUTA010001522.1:0-5045 GCA_049581985.1 Kovacikia sp. | reverse complement strand
GGCTGTGACTGTGTCAGGAACCGTTTCGACGCGGGAACAACTTGCTAAAGTCGAACCGCTAGCAAAGGAAATTAAGGGAGTCAAGACGGTTGCTGTCAAGGCAACCGTTGCGCCACCCCAAAATAACTAGTGTTGCAAATCATAAATTTTGCAACATAGGGGAGTGGGGCTTCGCCCCCAAAAGGGGGTTTCCCCCCTTTACCCCCCTCCAAAACTTTCGTTTTGGTCTACTAGTACAGCAAAACTAAAGTTTTGAAAGGGTTGAAGGGGTGGAATCCATTCTTGGGGGGTGCCCCCTCTTCACCCATGTTGCAAAATTTAGTGTTTGCAACACGGGGGTAGTCCATAGGGGAGGGGGGGGCCCCCTCTCTCCTCCTGCAAATAAAACCCTGGCTCATGGTTCGAGACTGGGGTTGTGATCATGACCCGGCTTTCACACCAGATTCAACCCTGGGGCTACCTCTCGTTCAACCACAATGATATTCTCGGTGACTTTTTCAAAGGTATCGTCGTGGCTAATCACGAAGAGCTGCCGAAAGTTTCGAATATTGGCGATCGCCTCTGCTAAACTTTCCCGACGGGGCCGATCCATATTGGTGGTTGGTTCGTCAAAGAAGGCAATATCAATATCCGCCAGCACTTTGAGCAATGCCAACCGAACCGCCAGGGCAGCACACATTTGTTCACCCCCCGAAAGATTAATGAAGCGGTGGGAATGCGCCCCCTCTTGCACAACGATTTCGTAATCCCGTGTCCACTCCAGACCCACATTGGCCCGGTTGAGTAACTCTCGAAACAGACGGTCTGCTTCTCGGGAAATGTGCTGGACGTAGCGTTCTGTAATGCGGGGTCCGGCTTTTTTGTAGGTATCGCGGGCAAATTTGATGAAATGCTGAACCTTTCGCTTTTGCTTCAGCGTTGCTTCAGCCAGAGTACGTTTTTCCTGGAGAGCTTGTAGCTTCGTTAATTGTTGAGCGAGTTCTTCCTGGTATTTGAGCATGTCTGGCAGACGGGCACTAAGGGCAATCTGACGATTGCTTGCTGCTTGATAAGCTGCCTGAATCGTTTCAAAATGAAGGGCGTCAAAGGTCTGGTTGAGGCGATCGAGTTTTTCTATCAGTCCCTTTGCTTGCTGTTGCAAAGCTTGGAGTTGCGCTGTTGTCTCCTGTAGCTGCTTTTGGCGTTCCTTGCGGGTGTTAGCCAGTTCCCGATAGGCCAGGTATTCCTGATAGGCTTCCCGATGGTGATCTTTCAAACGTTGTTGAGTTTGCATCTCTTCAGCGAGGGTAGCAAATTCAACCAGCCTGGTGTTGAGGGTCGCGATCGTCTGTTGGATATCTGCCAGCGACGTTTGAAGGGTAAGAACTTGCGATTGCAGGCTGGCTTGCTGTTGTAACTTTTGATTGAGTAGGCGAATCTGTCCACGCGGATCATTCAGCGCTTCCAGGTCTTTTGTCAGATCGGTTTGTTGCTGCTTTAATGCAGGCTCGGTAGCTAATTGAGTCCGCAGCTCATTCAATCTGATCTGCAAGTCCCCAATTTCAATACTGAGTTCTTCCTTTCGCTCTAGCAAAGATTCCAGGGTGGAAAATTCAATCTGGTGCTGACGGGCTGTTTTCAAATCAGTCTGAACCATCTCAAGTTGCTGTTTTAACCTGGAGACAGAGGTTTGGGCGGCTAGATCCTCTAAAATACTTTTGAGGGCAGTCATGATTTGCTCTTGCCATTCTGCACCACTTTGCAGCGCTATCCGGGCAGTTTCCAGGGCGTCAAACCAGAGAGGAACCGTCTGCTGTAATTCCTTCAAGGTTGTTTCTGCCTGTTGCACCTGAGTCAGATAGCGATCGCCTTGGGTTTGGGATTGGGCAATAATCTGGCTGAGATCCGTTTCAAATTGAACCGCCGCTTCGATCCGGCTTAGCTGCTGCTGCCAACGTTGCTGTTGCTGTTCCAGCGTTGGGATCTGCTGCACAACGGCTGCCAGGGTTCGAAGGCGAGAAATGTCTCGCTCCAGTTGGGTCAGATTAGCCTGACGTTGGGTTCGGTGTTTTTCCTGAGCCTTCAGGGTTTCCCGCCAGGTGATGCAGCTTTGAAGCTGTTGACTGACGGTCTGTCGCGCCTGCTCCAACTGGGTTTGCTGGAGGGCTAAAGGTTCTAAAGCTGCAATCCCGGTCTTTGCTGCTTTCAGTTCTTCTAGCTGATGGGTCAGGGTTGCCAGTTGGGTCTGGCGATCGCCGATCAGCTTTTCCGCATTCCGTTTTTCGTGCTGCAACCGCTGCTCAATCTGCCACTTTTGCTGTAGCTCCTGAAGGGACTGCTCTGCCTGGGAAAAGGTTTGATACGCCTCCCGATTGGCAGTACAGATCGCGACTGCATTTTCTACCTGCTTTAAATCAGTCTGGAGCCGATCGCAGGTTGCGGTTTGATCCTGGATGCGTTCGTTAAGCTGCTTAATCTGGGTTTCAAGCTGTTGAATTTGTGCTGCCTGGGCTCCCAGTTCGGTTTGCTGTCGCTGCAACTGCAGGAGTTGACTTTGAAGCTGGTGCAATTCGTGCTGCACCTGCTCAATTTCCTGGCGTTGTTCCTGGTGTTTTTGCCGCAGGGGTTCAAGCTCCTGTAAATCTACATCGTAGTGGGCAATTTCTGTCTCCAGTTGTTTCACAGCCATTTCAGCGTACTTAAACAGCGGCAACAATTCATCATGCAGCCGGCGGTACTCATCTACCTTCAAAATGGTGTCAAAGGTTTTCTTCCGTTCCCGATCTGTCTTCAGAAAATCGGCAGTAAACATCCCCTGCGGTACTCCGATCGTGTTGGCAAATAGATCGGCCAGATCGGTTCCGGCTGCCACACCCAGGTGTTGTCGCAGCCAGGGTAGCACCTCTTCCTCAACGCGGGTATAGTTTAGCTTTTCGTTTAGCTGGGGGTCGAAGATGGTGTACCCTGATCGGGTGCAGCGACTGACTTCATAGGTTCGCTGATCCCGGTTGGAAACAAAAGCAACGCTGACCTGGGCACTGGCAGATCCATTGCGGATCAAGTCTTCATTTTTGTAAGCACCCCGGTAGTTAAAAAGCGTCCAGGCGATCGCCTCCAAAATACTCGTCTTCCCCGCCCCATTCTCCCCGCAGATGGCATTAGTACCCGGCTGAAAGGTGAAATAGCGATCGCGATGGGACTTGAAGTTTTTTAGTGTAACTGAAAGAATTTCCATGGGGCGAAGTATACGAGCTATGTCAAGCCTTCTAACCTGAAGCCATTGACATTCATTTCAGATATAGTAAGTCCATTCCTGGTACTTTTGCACTGACCGCTAGCACGATCGGCAGCCCTGGATACCTGCTACCGGGCCCAGTTTTGCAAATAGTTCCCCAAAGCGGTCAAATGTGAGCAGCTAAAGCCCCCTTTGCTACTCTCTTTTCCACTATTTTGAGGAGGAGGGGTTGGATTTGTTAGATTCGATAAATAAGGCTTCAGATGAGAAAACCAGACCTGTGCCATCTTGGCATACCCGGAGGCACTTGGGTGAAGTTCATCGGAATAATCCGCATTGGTAAACTGAGCCTGACTATGCATATCAACAAAAAAGCACTTTCTCCCTTTTGCCTGCTGCTGTTGAACAATCCCTGGTAAGGCCTGATTGAAGGGTTTGCCAAGATTAGGGTCCCATTTTGCGGGAGTCAGGGAAGCCACAAAAATCGCGATGTTTGGCTTGTTCTGATAGATTTTGTCCAGCAGGTTTGTCAGTCGTTTAGGCGCTTCCTGATCAGGTTGGAAGTTGGGAAGCTTGACGTTGAAATATTCATTCCAGCCGATGTTCATCAGGATGATATCCGGGTTCTGCTGCAAATAGGTATCAATATTGACATAGAGGTTGCCTTTACCGTTGGTAAACTGATCCAGTGTACTGGCTCCCGGTCCGATGACAAACCCCCCATGCCCTTCGTGATGCTTGTCTGGGAGATTGGCCGGTCCATCACTTTGGGTTCCCACGAAGTTAAAGGAAAAGCGGCTTTTAGAAAGCAACTCATAGAGCTTCGTTCGATAGCCACCGTCCACCCCGATAGTTAATGAATCTCCTAAAGGCATGATTTTGATTGGTGGAGTTGCCCCCGCCTCCAGGAACACAACCGCAACCCACGAAACTAGAATGCTGGCGACAAATTTGAAAAATTTTCGTTTGCTGTTCATCGGCTCTTGTGTAAGTAAGTAGGGATCTGTCAAGACTGGTTTGAGGGATTGAAACCCCTCAGAACACCTGGGATATGGGTGCTGTAGATTTGAGTGACCTCCCCAATCGATTCTGACGGCCTGGTAGGTGGGATTTAATTCTGATACCCTGTCTGCTGGCAGCGGAGTAGTTTATTGATCAGTAGAGAACGGGGGCCATTGCTCAATGTTTACCGTCTGAACTGGGATGAGGACATCAAGTTCGCCAACAGGCTAACATGCTGGATGGTGAATGTCCCGATTTACTGGTTAAGGTCCCTCCTATGCGGATAAAAAAATTACCCGTATTTCTTTTACTGATTGCTTTTTCGTTAGTTTGCTGTTTTGGGGTAAAGAGTTTTCCCTCAAAAAGGATTAATTCGATTCAAACCATCATTACCGACATGCAATCGCCCCACCAGGGAAAACCCCATGGCGTTCCAGACAACTATGACTGGGCGCGAGGGCCTCGCATCGGTATGGGAAATGATCCTAAGGGCTTTAAGGCGGCGGTTGCCTGGGGACAGCTCTATGAAGCTGCGGAGGGAAACACTGCGGTCAATAGTCGGGTTCAAATCCGAAATATCAAAGCTTATCTGCTTAGCAAGCGTGATCGTCGCTGGCACCTCCTCCAGAGTTCAGAGTTCGTAGAGGGATCTGCCTTTCGAGAGGATTTTGCCGGGAACATCAATCAATCTGCCAATATCCGTTATGAACCGGAGGGGGGCATTTCAGTCAAGACGGGTCAGGGTTCTAACTTCCACTTTTGGACTAAAGGGAAGCGGGCAGCCATTGATCCCAAGGATGTGGATGGCATTTTTACTACGGTTCAAGCC
>JBAUTA010001521.1:0-3065 GCA_049581985.1 Kovacikia sp. | reverse complement strand
GGCTTTCCGGTTAAGTCCCGTTGTCGCTCGCAGCAGACGGTCTTGTTTTAGAATGCGTTCTAAGTTCAACATTGCTATTGCACCACCCGACTGCTTGCTATTATCCCCTATTCCCCAACAAGTCTATTATTGTCGCCAAATCTTCATGTCTAGTCCCACTGCAACTCTCTCCCTCAAACAACGTCATGCAGCTCTAGCCAATCCGCAACAGCAACAAAACCTGTTACAGGCTGTTGAACTAGGTCACACCCTAACCCACGGAGATTTTAATGCCGCGCTGGCATCCCATGCTTGGGAAACCCTGACTCCTGGCCAACTCGAAATTTTTCAAATCAATGTCGGGAAACTTTGCAACATGACCTGCCGCCACTGCCATGTGGATGCTGGCCCCGATCGCAAAGAAATTATGGATCGGGAGACGATCGATGCCTGTCTGCGTGCCCTTGATCAGACAACCGCGCACACCGTCGATTTAACCGGAGGAGCACCTGAACTTAATCCCCACTTTCGCTATCTGGTTGAACAGTGTGTCGCGCGAGGAAAGCACGTCATCGATCGCTGCAACCTGACGGTACTACTCCTGCCAACCCTGGCAGACTTACCTGCCTGGTTAGCAGAACGAGGAGTTGAAGTTGTCTGCTCCCTGCCCCACTATCGCCAACGCAACACCGACGCTCAACGCGGTGATGGCACGTTTGAACAGTCAATCCTTGCCCTCAAACGACTCAATGCGGTGGGATACGGCAACGGTGACCCCAACCACCAACTTACCCTGGTGAGCAATCCTGTGGGGGCGTTCCTTTCTGCCACGCAGGGCAAACTAGAACAGGAATGGAAAACAGGGTTACAAAAACATCATGGCATCACCTTTGATCGTCTGATCACCATTAACAATATGCCCATCTCCCGTTATCTGGAATGGCTGGAGCAGTCCGGCAATTTACAACCCTACATGGAACTGCTAGTGAATGCATTTAATCCGGGTACGATCGCCGGATTGATGTGTCGCAACACGCTATCAATTTCCTGGGATGGTCGCTTGTTTGACTGCGACTTTAATCAAATGCTGGAACTTGAACTTCAGCAACCGGATCGGCAGCGGCCTCACATTCGCAATTTTGACCCCAGTAAACTGGAAAAACGGCAAATTGTTACAGGTCGCCACTGCTTTGGCTGCACAGCAGGAGCCGGTAGTTCTTGCGGGGGGGCGATCGTGGGTTAGGACGGGGTGCAGGGGTGAAACCCCTGGCTGGGGGCAGTACCCCCCTCCCCCTTGAAGCCTCTGACCTGATCAAACTGGTAATCGCTACTCCCCCCTCCAAACTGCGCCTAACCTCCCGTCGGGCAATGGAAGTTTGCTAACCAGGATTCTTCCTACTTGGTGGGTGAGGCAAGGAAATGACGATTTTGTTTATTGCCCAAAAACACGGCAAAGGCAACCATCAACAGGAGCAAACTGAGACCGCAAACCCCGTTCCAGTGCCAGCGGCTCCAACCATAGGCACCCAAAAATGATCCGATCGCCCCACCCACAAAGTAGAACATGATATAAAGCGCATTTAGACGGCTGTGAATCCCCTGGGGTAGGCTGTAGATTCCTGCCTGATTGGATATTTGAGTCGTCTGTACACCTAAGTCCAGCAGAATGACTCCAACCATCAAACCCCAAATTTGATGTCCCAGGCCCCAAAACACCAGAAATGAAAACGTAGTGGTGGCGATTCCCACCCCTACCATCAGCTTTGAGCCACTCCGATCGGCCAATTTACCCACCAGGGGAGCGGCAACGGCCCCTACTACCCCCACCAACCCAAACAGTCCCGCCACTTCACTGCCATAGGGATGGGGAAACCTTCCTAAAAAGAACACCAGCGTGCTCCAAAAGGCGCTAAATGCCCCAAATGACAGCGCTCCAATCAGTGCTGCTTCCCGCAGAATTGGCTGCTCCACAACCAGTTTCCATAATGACCCCATCAAATCTGGATAGGAGGTTTTGAGCGCAGGTTTACTTTCGGGTAACACCTTGGACAGAATCACTGCCAGCCCCACCATAGTGCCACTGGCAATCCAGTACATTGCCTGCCAACCCAGGGTTGCCCCCACAAATCCGCTGACGGTGCGAGCCAGCAGGATGCCAATCAGTAAACCGCTCATGACAAAACCAATCACCTTTCCCCGCTCCTGAGGTTTTGCCAGGTAGGCCGCGAAGGGAACGATTACTTGAGCTGCGATCGCCGTCATGCCGATCGCAAAGCTGGCTCCAATTAACCAGATAATATTCAGCGAGAGCGCAGCCAGGGCAGAGGCCACAGCGGTTGCCCCCAGCATGGTAACAATTAGCCTGCGCCGTTCTACCAGATCACCCAGCGGCACAAACAACAAAATCCCGACGGCATACCCCATTTGGGTCAACATTGGAATGAATCCGACTACATCCGCCGACACCTGAAAGTCTTGAGCCATGATTGCCAGCAGGGGTTGGTTGTAATACAAATTGGCAACGGTTACTCCACTGGCGATCGCCATGATCCAGACAAGAGAAGAACGCATGTAAAACTCAAACGCAGGTGCTACTATTTGCCAAACGATACCAAAATGCATCTAAAAAATCAAATGGTCGTTTGAGTGTTTGATAGTATCTGCGACATATCAACTTCTACTCCCCGGCTAAATGCGGCACCCTATGGCTAACAAGAATCAATATCAACAACGCGCCAAAATCTTTATGGCCCTTTCCGATTCCACGCGCTTGCAAATTGTTGAATTGCTAGCAGGCTGTGACCAGATGAGTAGTTCTGTCATCGCTGAAAAGCTTGAAATCAGTCTTTCCCTGGCTTGCCACCATACCAAAGCGCTGGCCGAGGCTGGATTAGTTGAAAAGTGCAAAGAAGGACAAACCTCCTACAATAGGCTAAACCGGACTTTGTTGATCGACTCCCTGGAAGGGTTGAGTAAGGTCGCAAAAGTGCCCGCGGTTGGATGCGGAGAATGAAGGATGAAAGCGGCGATTGAAACCGCAGCTAAGTAGGTAGCTCTAATTAATTGTAAGCAGGGGGAGTGGGGGC
>JBAUTA010001520.1:0-4320 GCA_049581985.1 Kovacikia sp. | reverse complement strand
GATGCAAGTGGTTGGTGCGGTGATGCACAAGTTGGTGCGGATCATTTTTGGTGTGTTGAAATCGGGTAAGCCATTCAATCCAGAATTGATGACTGCAAAGGCTTGACAAGTCAACACAGTATCTGAGCCGCATGGCTCACATGCAACACCAAAATCGCCTGCGTCAGTGCCGCCAACTGCTCCCGCACATCCCCCACCTTAGTTTCCAACGACGCTAACCGTTCCAGGGGTAAATTCCCCACTGCTGCTTTCGTTGCATCCGCCGCAAAATACTCCGTCAGAATCACGATCAACGCCTGACTCACTGATCGCAAATTGCGGTGCTCCTTAAACGCCAGCACCTTCTGGTAGAGGTCTTCTGGGATGTAGCCCGATACTTTGGCAATGTCTTTCGGCATGGTTGAAGGTCAGTCTGGATGACAGACAAGTATAGTTTGAACCAGACTGAACTATACCCTCAAACGGACTCCCGTGATCCAGGCAGTCGGTTCCAACGAATGCAGCCCGTCCGCTATTCCTCACTCAAACAGCTCCTTCGGTTCATACCATACTTCTTCCGGTTCAGAGAGGAGCGGATTCGCGTTTAGCTCGCTGGACTCTCCTTTTGTGGACCGATGGGGACTGAAAGGAGGGGGGACTACCAGATGGGGAGAGCGTGTTCCATTCTGGACTATCCTTTGGCAACTTCCAGAGTTCACCCCATCGGACAACAGCGCCTGCAAAACGGGGAGCGCGATCGCCCCCTGATCAGCAGTCCGCACCCCAAACGTCGTCTCAATGTAGAAAATCTGCTCCTTCAAGCGATGGATGGCATCGAGGGCCATGGGCTTCAACTCGTCATCGGCGATCGCCCCACCCTGGCGGTTCTGAAGTTGATAGGCGGTGGGCAACCAGTGGCCTCGCAACGCCCACAGCACCATCTCCCGATGGGAAAACGTGGGATGGAGGTCATGCTTGAGGCTTTCCAGGAGGACGGCATCGGGACTGCCACGGGGCACCTGGATTCGGATCCGATAGTCAAAATAGTCGCGGTTGGACATGGTCGCTCCCTATCGCAGTGCCGTCGTCAGGTTCTGAGTTTGCGTCAGGCGTTGCACCTTACCACCCAGAACTTTGTAAACGCCAAAGGCATCGGAAACCCGGCAGGCCATCACCGGATCCAGGGAGTACCCCAGGGACTGACTGATCTGGTGTTGGAGCGTGTCTGCCCAGGAGACACTCAAGTTGTACTGGGCAAAGAAGGCTTCCAGGTCCGATCGCAGATACAGCGCCCCACCCCCAGAGAAGATCACCTCATCAAATTCATAGAGATCCGCCCCCAGAGCACGCTGCATCCACTCCAGCAGGTCTGCTAGATACCGTTTTTTGGCGGTGGCGATCGCCTCGCGAATCTGCTCGACCTTGCGCTCCCGTTCGGCTTCGGTCACCACCAGGCGGGCCATCCGATCCAGGTATTGCGGCTCAGTTTGGGCTTTGAACAGATACTCGGTCATGCGGGCAACGTCTCTGGGGGGCAGGTTGAGAGCCGCACGACTGATCACGTCCTCCAGAAACCGACCAAACCCCAACCGTTCTCCCTTGCCGTCATCGGCAGTCCCCTGCTTGAAGGGCAACAGTGAGGCATCCCGTTGTCCCACGATTCCCACCAGGATGTTCTGCTGGTCAAAGGTATAGGGCACTTCATTGCGGCGATTGTGCGCCAATCCTGCCCCCTCCGGTTTCACCTCCAGCAAGGTGGGAGTCACCGAGTACGATTGTCCCCGGAAGCGAAAGCAGTCCAGATTGGCCGTGAACAGGTCAATGAACCGGGCTTTGTCCCGGTATTCGACGTAGGGCAGCAGCGCGGCGATCGCCACCGTGAAGTGTTCGGGGAGATCGAGGGTCTGGGCAATTGCGCCGATGACCGCCAGCGTTTTGTACACGGCAAACTCATACTTGTTCAAATCCGTCGGGGGTTTGCCCCGCATCTGTTGCGCCTTCATCCCGATCGCGTAGAGGTTGCCATTCGCCAGTTCGATCACGGCATCCTGTTCCGGTCTGCCGCCACTGAAACCCGTGTCTACCAGGTCAGCCGGAGCAATTTCCAGAAACGCTGACCCCATCAGCAGGAGTTGGGTTTTCCCGTTGACGCTCCAGCGTCGCCAGAAGGTGCGGGTCTGGGAGGTGCCAGTGTCAGGGACAACGATCAGGTCAGGCATCGGTTCAGGGTTCATAGGATTCTCCATAAAGGGAAAAACAGTGGGGGCTGCACCGAACCAGCCAGAGGGTCGGGTGCAGGTAGTTGGCAGGTACAAAGCAGGCTGGGAAGCCAACCGGTTTCAGTAGCAGGGGGAAGGGGGGATTGATCCACTTCTGAAGGTTGAGCGGGCAGGTCGGGCGGAGGTAGCTAGCAGGTCAAGCTCAGGGGAAGGGTAAACGGCAATTTTGAGCCAGTCTAAATTATGTAAAGACTAAACCAGATTAAAAACAGACTGTTTTAGTCTATCAATTAGCCATCTCTGACTGGAGGGGAGGCAAGGGGGAGAGAATGGCGGGCTGCTCAGAACGGTGCTGGGGCAGGCTAAGGCAGTTCTTTGACTGGGTTGGCGGAGGTTCCCTGGCGGTGGCTGGGCTCTCGCAGGGAATCGTCCCGAATGGGGGACATCGACGGAACTCCCGTAGACCCTCGGGGTGGGGAGCAAGCCATGTTTCTGACACGGAAACCCCTCCCGATCGGGGAGCCATTTCCCCTCAACCCTGATGTCCATGAGGGCTGGAGAGACAGGAGGTCCCATCCTATGCCCCGAAACCGAAAATCACCGACGGGGGAACGCCGCGATCGCGCGATCCGGGTGCATATGAGCGCCACGGAGCAGTCCTATCTGCAAGAGCGGGCTGGGGCGTTAAGCCTGAGCGAATATCTGCTACGGGCGGGGTTGGGACAGTCGATTCCTCAACGCCGCAAACGGCAGCGCGTCCCCCTGGTGAATCGGGAACTGCTGCTGGAATTGGGCAAGATTGGCGGCAATCTCAACCAGATGGCCAGGGCTTGCAGCCTTGCGGTTCGGCAGGGCATGGGGTGTTCGATTGACCCGGCGATTTTGCGCGACCTGGCGGCGGCGATCCAACGGTTGAGTTACCAGGTGGGCGGCATTGACCCGACGGAGGACGAGGACCCATGATCGGTAAACAGGTGAAAGGCACGTCCTTCAGAGGCGTCCTCAACTATCTGCATCACAAAGAGGGGGCAGAGCAGATTGGGGGCAACATGGTGGGCGATGATCCGCGATCGCTGGCGGCGGAGTTTCGGGTATCGCGGGAACTGAATCCTCGGCTTAACAAAGCGGTTTATCATGTGTCCCTGTCGTTACCCAAGCAAGAATCTCTGGATGACCTGACCTGGATGGCGATTTCCCTCCGGGAACGTTGCACGAACGCTCAGGATTACCTGAGGGGCATGGGGTTTGAGAATTGCCAGTATGTGGTCTACCGGCACACGGATCAGGATCATGACCATGTGCATCTGGTGGCCAGTCGGATTCGGCTGACGGACGGGAAAACGGTCAGCAATAACGCCTTTCAATTGACCTTTTGGCTTCTGAGCCAGTGTCGAAACTGCTTGACCAGGCTGTTTTCTCCTAGGGAAGCTTGCGTCTTATCTTGAGGAAAGCGCAATTCGAGAAATCGGGTGATGTCGCTGGCTTGCAGCAGGGGAAGGGCAATGCTGCGGTTGCAGGGTAGATATTGGCCATTCTGCAACTGGTAGAGGGTGAGCGATCGCCCATCGTAGCGCCAGAGTTCTGGAACGCCCAGATCGGTATAAATCGACAATCGATCCAGAGAACTGCTGGAAATATCCACTTCAACGGCCAGATCGGGGGGTGGAAAATGCGCTAGATCAATTTGCTCAATGTCTCGCACCCGTGCCTCGTTCTGAATGTAGTAGCACTGATCTGGCTCTAATCCCCTGGCCAGGTCTTCCCGCTTAGCGCAAAGCGCAACTCCGCAGGAACCGCAGGTGCGTGAACCCAGGCTGCGAATTTCCAGATCGAGTTCTTCGGTTGCGGTTTCGATCAGACGGCCCAGCAGTTTTTTGTAGGTTTCATGGGGGTTAAGGGGCATACGGATTTCGAGGGTGCCGCGATCGTAGGTCAGCCGAATGGCAGGCTCCGATTCAAAATCTCGAATCAGAAACTGATAGGTTTGCCAACGGATATTCCGGAGGATGACCCGATCGGGGCTTTGGATGAGGGTGGCAGTCATAGCAGTTCCCAGAAGGGTGGGTTAGCTATGTCTAGTTTCAGTAGATCGAAAATTTCTTTAAGAAAAGAGTATAAGAAA